>DATGWI010000039.1:0-14400 GCA_035299565.1 Amoebophilaceae bacterium
TATAATTATTTGATTGTGAGTTGTTTATTGAATAGGACACTTTTTGGATATTGCCTTACACTATTTGATTATCAGTTTCAAAAATTTAACCGGTGCGCATTTTTTCAAAAATATCACCCATTGATTTTACAAATTATTTTCCTTTTCAATAACCCAATCGGTGCGGAATATGGGATAGAAGGTTAAGCAAACTTACTTATTTATCCAAATTTTTGAGGTTCGGAATGGGAGTTGTAGCGCATCGTTGCTAGAATTAGCAGGCGTTGCAGTATGTGAGGATATGGTAGACGTGTTGCATCAGTCTGCAGCCTTGATACAGTAGCACATGAAAGTGATGATTTTAAGAGCATTTCAAATCACACAGCTGCGTCTCCTGATTCTTGAAAATAACCCACCGCATTGACGGCAAAGTTTTTGCGTGGCATCAATTGAAATTCCTCTTGATCATTTTTTTGATGCACTTCAATAGTTGCTGCTGTAATGTTGCGTTTTACAGAGTCACATTGTAAGCCTATCAGCACCTTTTTATGACAGGTTCCATATGGCGTGCTATACTCTTTGCTGTATATCTGCTCCAGAGCGTAGGAGGTTGGTTTGTCCACCTTTAACTCAAATAGGTAGATCGTCCTTTTATCGTCATATTGGTCCTCCATAACAATATCCGCACGGCCTATCCCACCATCCCTTTCAGCAGTAGCATGTGTATCATCGGTAGTATGAAAAGCGCCATTCAGAAAAGCATATAAAGCACCCTGAAAGCTCCTTTCTGTTTTATCCAAGAAACGGTAACCCGCTTTAGCCAAACAATCGCTTCGAATCACATTAAGAAAAGCAACCCATGCTTCTTTTCTTACAGACGCTAGCATAGAGGTGCTACAGGCCCTTCCTGCTTCTTGTTGTTTTTGAGCTATAAAATCAGTTAATATAAGCTTTAAAGCAGCTTTTACTTCTTGATTGGGAAACCTTAAATAGTAGTCCGTTGCCTTTTTATCTATGCTGCCATCCTTGGTGTATCCATCAGGATCTAGGGTAAGATAACCGGTTTGGTACATGAGTGGTAGTATGGGCATGGTATGGAGATCGCCTGAAACAGCTTCGAAGGAGGATTGGTTTATTATAAAATTGTCTGTATCCCAGTCTATATTGAATCTATCGATGTTTCTCCTCATTTGCTCAATTAAGATAGCCGGATTGCCTCTATTAAACCAATAGTTGCCAAATTTTTTCTCATCAAAAAATTTTAATATAGAATCTGGATTATACATCCGTTTGATTCCCTTATTTTTGCTAAAACAATATCCATTATAATAATCTTTTAGCTCTTGCTTTAATTGTTGATCTGTATAACTGTCTTCTTTATCCCAATTTTCCTTTAGGTTTGTTATGACCTGATTGATAGCTTCCTGTTTGTCTTTGAAAAACAGCTTTTCAACATCTTCCTCTGTATAGCCCAACATGGCCGCATACTCCTCCTGTAAGGATATATCATTGGCCGAATTGGCGCCTGAAGTAAGTCCAGATAAGTGAAATTTAGTGACACCCGTTATAAAGATGAATTTACAATCTTTCTGACGGCTCTTTAGAACTTTGAAAAACGAACTAAGCACAGAAAGTACTGCTTCATACTGCTCTTTTTCGCAAGAAATCAGCGGACTGTCGTATTCATCGATCAAGACGATAGGTTGAGATGCATAATTAGCACCTAATTGCTGCAATGCTCTAATCAAGTCATTAAGTGAGTCGTTCACAGTTGGTGACCCAATGATAGGTTGCATTTTAGATTTATCTATTTCATAATCATCAACGATGTCGTGTAATTTCTTGATTAAGCTAGCCTCGAGTGATGCGGATGTTTTGGTACTTAACTCGGAGAAGTTTAACCAAATAACGGGATATTTTTTCCAGTTATAGGATTTATCTTGATGAATAGCACATGTTTTGAACAACTCCTTATTCCCCTTTGCGATTTGGTCGATGGTATCTAGGAGTAGGGATTTACCAAATCTGCGGGGCCTGATCAAGAAATAATAGATTCCATTTGTCCTAAAAAGTTTGGCGATATAGGCAGTTTTATCTGCATACAAATTTTGTGTAATCATCTCCTTAACATCAGGACTTCCAACAGGAATGTAGCTATCTGTCCTAACCATTCCTATCTGTTGCTCCCTGTCTATGCCTTTATCTTCTGTTTGCGCTGCCATGTTCCATTGTTTTTATATGCTCTGAAAGGTAAGTGTTGTTGCTAACATATCCAAACAATAGTTCATCCGCCAGCGTTTGATTTTGGATTTTTGTGTATCCAAATAAAAGTACAAAGGAAGAAGAGTCGTGTTGCAGGGACGCCATCCCGCATCTTCATTCCGATTGGGTATAGTAGGGCTGTTGCGTAAGTCCTAAAAAATAGTCGATGTTAAAATTGGGGATCTTCCGGATATCACTTGATCTAAGATCTCCTGTTAGAAGTCCTTATATGAAGCCATATTTTCAGGTATTTTCCAAATTTTCCATAAACCTATGTATTTATGAGTAAAATGACTTACGCAACAGGTCTAGTATAGTGGTAACCACTTGTACCTACTGCAGCATATAGGTTAGACGCTCATACAGTTTTTCTTGTATATAGGTGCGCACGTCAACGGCTTCAACGGTACAGATGATTTCTTTTCCAAATGCCTCCAACAGCAATTGCTTGGCTTGTATGGGATGAATACCCCTCGCTTGTAAGTAAAAAATATGTTCTGGATCCAGTTGGCCAGCAGTAGCGCCATGGGAACATTTTACTGCATCGGCGTAAATTTCTAATTGTGGTTTTGCGTAATGGTGGGCTTCTTCGGATAGTAGGAGTGCCTGGTTGGTTTGGTAGGCATTGGTTTGTTGTGCCTCTGGGGAGACGTATGTTTTTCCCCGAAATACGCCAGTCGCTTGTTTGCCCACCACGCCTTTGTAGTGTTGCATGCTGCAACTTTCGGGAAAGTGATGTTGTACACAAATACGCTGGTCTACTTTTTCGTTTGTATTTGGAGCATATAGTCCATATAAGTTGGTGGAAGTGTGTTGCCCTTGTAGCTGCACCGTTGCGTTGAGGCGCAACAGTCTGGAACCAAATGAAAAGGCATGGTGTACAAATGTGCTGTTGGTTTGTTGGTTGCAATGCAATTGGTAGAGGTGGGAGCAGGGGGTGGATTGGGTGTGGAGGGTATGATAGGTTAGCTTGGCGGCTTCTGCTAGGGTGATGTGCACCAAGGGGTGTGCCACACTTGCACCTGGTCCTGTCCAATGTTCGACCATGGTCGCTTGGCTTTCCTGTCCTACGGTTACAATCAACTGTGGGGCTACATAGGCGTTGCCTTCCGTAAGTACATGTTGTATGACAATGGTGCCATCTATCTGTGTGTGGGGGGGGATGTCCAATAGGTAGGTTTCTTGGGCCAAGAGGGTATGTAGGGCTGCCAAGAAGTCTTCGCTTTGGGTTAGGTCGGGTAGGTAGCGTTGGATGGTTTCGGCTTGTTGGATTGGGGAAAGCGCGCTCAACCGACGTAGTTGGAGGGTAGGGTGGATGGTGCCCACGGTAGGGTGCGTGGGAATCCAGGTGCCGTTTACAAACGTTATGGTATGTGCCACCCCATTGTAGGGCAAAGGAGGCACTGTGAGGGCCTGTGCAACAGCTATTTGTGCCTGATAGGGTTGTCTTGTGCATCCGTCTAAAAGTTCTTGCAACGGTACGTAGCTATACGCCTCGTTTTGCTTTTTTCTGAAAGCAGGATCTTGGAGGGCATGGTAGGCCGCACATCTTTCGGTATAGAAGCTGGTATGGGGTGGTAGTTCCTGTAGAACTTTTGTCAGCCATAGGTCAAAGAAGGGCTTCATAGGCATTGTTTGTTTTCAGAAGCCCATGCATATCCCTCTTGCTCCAAGGTTTTGGCCAGTAGGCTGGTACCAGATCGGATGATTTGCCCTTCGTACAAAACATGCACAAAGTCTGGCACAACGTAATCCAACAGGCGCTGGTAATGGGTAATCAATACAAGGGCATTTTGGCTGTTTCGGAACTGGTTGATGCCTTGTGAAATGGTTTTTAGGGCATCAATGTCGAGACCCGAATCAGTTTCATCCAGAATGGCCAACGTAGGGTTGAGCACCAGCATTTGCAGCATTTCGTTGCGTTTTTTTTCTCCTCCAGAAAATCCTTGGTTTAACGAACGTTGCGCAAAAGTGGGATCCATCTGTAATAGGGCCATTTTTGCTTTGAGGAGTGCCAAGAAATCTACTGCAGTTACGGGTGGTTGCTCGTTCTGCTTTCTTATTTGATTCAAAGCTGTTTTCAAAAAGTTTGCGGTGGTTACACCTGGTATTTCAATGGGATACTGAAATGCCAAGAAAAGTCCACGTGCTGCACGTTCTTCTGCTGCTAGGTCCAGTAGGTCTTGACCGTGCAAAGAAACGTGTCCTTCCGTAATAGTATACCCTTCTTTTCCAGCTAGAATAGCTGCCAAGGTGCTTTTTCCTGCACCGTTGGGTCCCATGATTGCATGTACTTCTCCGGGATTTACGCGAAGGTGTAGTCCATTGAGCACTTTTTTGTCTCCTATGGTTGCGTGTAAATTATGTATGTCGAGCATTGGGGAGTCTTTATACGGTCATAACGTCTGCTTCTTTCAATGCTAGAAGTTCGTTGATTTTATGTATGTATGCATCGGTACGTTCTTGCAATTTTTTTTCTGCTCGTTTGATTTCTTCTTCTGGTGTACCTGATTTTTGAGCCAATTTCAGGCCCTCCTTGTAATCGCGCCGTACGTTACGGATGATGACCTTGTATTTTTCTGCTTCGGTCTTGATTAACTTAACTAGGTTTTTGCGTCTTTCTTCTGAAGGGGGAGGTAGAGTTGCCACCACCATCCGTCCATCGTTTTTGGTAGAAAACCCAAGTTGGCGTTCTGCAATCGCTTTTTCTATATGGGGGACCAATTGCTGTTCCCATGGTTGAATGGTTAAAGTTCGTGCATCCATGGTGTTAATGGCAGCCAGTTGGTGCAATGGGGTAGGGGTGCCATAGTGGGCTACTAGAACCTGTTGCAGCATGGCAGGCACAGCTCTTCCTGCTTGTATTTTAGCGAATGCGTCTTGCGTTTGGCTGTATACTTTGGCCATTGCGTGTTCGGCTTCTTCGAGGCATTGTTGGTTGGTTTCCATATGGTAAAAAGGTTTTTATACGCGCTAGTGCGTTTCGTTTGTTTGGACCTCTTCTTCTCCTTCTCCTTCTCCTTCTTTCTCTTCGTCCGTTTCTTCTACTTCTGCTTCATGGGTTGCATGCTCTAATTCCGTTTCTGTTTCTGTTTCATTTTGACGCAAATCTATGACTTCTACTCCTTGGTATGTGGCTGGGTCAAAGGTGAAACAGTTGTCTGGCAACGGCAGGTTTGCTGCAAAGCTACACAGTGTACAAATATACCGTGTTTCTTCGGTTTGTACCATCTCCCATCCATGGATTTGTGCTGTAGCACGATCGATCTCGATGGTAATGTGTTGAAAAATTGAATCTTCTTGTTTGGGAATGAGTCGTATTACGTCTCGTATGCTTTTTTTTTTCTTATTTTTTAGTATCCGCTCTTTAAGGTAATGGGGTTCGTACCCTTGCTGATAGAGGTTGTACAGTTCTGCAAAATTAAATGCACAATCGGTGGTAGCGTAGTCACTAATGGTGACTTCTTGTATTTCTTTGTCGTATACCCAGATGGTTTCTCCATCGGTTATGGTCTCTCTTTGGTCATAACTCCATTTGTATTGTTGACCACGTGCTGTAAGGCTTAACTTGGACGACTGGGTGATGTCTTCGCTTGGGTATTGGATGGTTAATGTATAGGTGGCTTGAAAGTTTTCCAATGCTTGGTAATAGGCAGAGGTCTTCTCCAGCACGGCAAGTGCTTTCTCATCTACTGCTGCGGAGGCATTCCAAGAGAAAGCTGCTGTGAGCAAGCAAAAAGAGTTTACTATCAATAAATTCCGAACAGTTGGCATAACTAAAGCTGCATGTTATGGTATGAGTCTGTTGCCATTAAAACTTTCTACGGGTCCCTTTGGGTAGTTTGTCTGTACGCAAACCTGCACCTATTTGCTTTTGGATGGTTGCGGTTGTCTATCCAGAAATGCTACCATTGGAACCATGGAGCGTCTGTTTGTAACAGATGTGCGCTGTCTGTAAAAAACCAAAAACAGAAACACCTACTTAAATATACTGAAACAAGTTTAACTTGAGGCAGTTTTGTTTTGAGCTTTGTGTATTACATGGAAATCTATTGGGATATACTCAATCAATTTCAAGTTGCGGGTTCCGATCTGGTCCGTACTGGAAAACGCGCCTTTGAACAAAGGAGTGCATAGCAAGCGTTGCATCGCTTTCCACCTCCTTTTTTCAATCAGCGCTTGAATTTTTGATGCGTTTGTATCGGGTCAAAAGTACAGAGAAAGAAGGACTGTGTCATAGAAACACAGTCCCACAACTTCATTCTGATGGTGTTGATGCAATAAAACGGTTGCCGTTTTGTTTACTTTACTTCTTCGAATTCAGCATCTGTTACGTTGTTGTTTTCGTCGACGGTTCCTTCTGAGCTAGCGCTGGATGCAGTACCTCCTTGCGTTGCCTGATGGGTTTTTGCAGCAACCATCATCCAAACATCGGTTAAGTCTTTTTGGTGCTGTTCAAGCGCTTCCATATTCTTGTCCTCATATGCTTTTTTCAGTGCTGCTAGGTGGCTTTCGACCTGTTGTTTGTCTTCTGCTTCAACTTTTTCTCCTAGCTCTTTTAGTTCTTTTTCTACATTGAATATCAATGAATCTGCTTTATTTAGCTTATCGATTTTTTCTCTTTCGACTTTGTCTGCCGCTGCATTTGCTTCTGCTTCTTCTCGCATGCGTTGGATTTCACTTTCTGTTAAGCCAGAGGATGCTTCAATGCGAATTTTTTGTTCCTTGCCTGTTTCTTGGTCTTTGGCAGATACATTTAATATACCATTGGCATCTACATCGAAACAGACTTCTATTCTTGGCACGCCTTTTGGTGCTGGACGTATGTCTGCGAGGTGAAATTGACGCAAAGATCGGTTGTTCTTGGCGATGGGTCTATTGCCTTGCAACACATGGACCATAACGCTAGACTGGTTGTCGGTAGCGGTCGAGAATACTTCTGATTTTTTGCAAGGAATGGTTGTATTGGCTTCGATCAATTTGGTAAATACACCTCCTACGGTTTCAATACCCAAAGAGAGTGGAATCACGTCCAGCAATAAAATCTCTTTGACTTCTCCGGTCAATACCCCTCCTTGAATGGCAGCTCCTAAGGCTACTACTTCATCTGGATTGACATTTTTTGAAGGTTTCTTGCCAAAGAAGCGAGCCACTTCTTCTTGGATTTTAGGGATGCGTGTAGAACCACCAACCAAGATAACTTCGTGGATCTTTTCCTTGGCTTCTTCGAGGGTACTTTGCTTGAAAGCATCTCGTAAGGCTTGTTCGCAAGGCAAGATGGTTCTTTTTACTAGATTGTCGACGAGTTGTTCAAATTGTGCTCTAGACAATTGTTTTACCAGGTGTTTTGGCACACCATCGATGGCTGTAATGTAGGGGAGGTTGATTTCCGTAACGGTTGAGTTGGAGAGTTCTATTTTTGCTTTTTCTGCTGCTTCTCTAAGTCGTTGGAGGGCAGTTGGGTCTTTCCTTAAATCGCTATTTTCTTCTTTTTGAAAACCATCTGCCAGCCAGTCTACGATTGCTTTATCGAAATCGTCTCCCCCTAAGTGCGTGTCGCCGTTGGTTGATTTGACTTCAAATATACCTTCTCCCAGTTCTAGGATCGAAACGTCAAAAGTACCTCCTCCTAGGTCAAATACAGCCACTGTTCTATCTTTATTTTGTTTGTCAAGGCCATACGCCAAAGCAGCAGCAGTAGGTTCGTTGATGATCCGTTTTACAGTTAGTCCAGCTATTTCGCCTGCTTCTTTTGTGGCCTGTCTTTCTGCATCGTTAAAGTAAGCTGGCACCGTAATCACTGCTTCAGATACGGATGTTCCTAGGTATTCTTCTGCAGCTGACTTCATTTTTTGTAAAATGATGGCTGAAATCTCTTGGGGTGTGTATTGTTTGTCGCCTATGCGTACACGGACGGTATCATTTGGACCTGCTTCTACTTTGTAGGCAACTTCTTTGATTTCATTTCCAACCTTGTTGTAATTTTTTCCCATAAAGCGTTTGATAGAGCTTATGGTATTGTGTGGGTTGATGATTGCTTGTCGCTTGGCAGGGTCTCCTACTTTGCGTTCACCTTGTCCATCGTTTAAAAAAGCTACGACCGATGGGGTAGTTCTTTTTCCTTCGTTGTTGGCAATAACAACCGGTTCGTTTCCTTCCATTACGGAAACGCAAGAGTTGGTAGTTCCTAAATCAATTCCAATTATTTTTCCCATTGTTGTTCTTCTTTGTATCTAGTTAGACAGCCTCTTATTTCCTGTATTGCGGAGACCTTTTTAGGTTCCTTTCATTGCAAAAGCCTCGTATTGGTCTTTACTCAAGATAAAAAACAAAGTTTGTGCCAAACTACCTTCCATCCAAAAACGTGTGCCAAAATGGCATACCTTTGTTTTTTTCTGTCTACACGCAACTGATAGGTAGTAATAAACTTTAACCATCGGGGGAGGGGGGAAAGGGTGCAGCATGTGGAATACATGCATTTAGAAGCAAGCGTCAAACTCTTGTTGTAGGGATACAACGAAATCTTTTACTTCTTTCGTTTTAGGAACTGTGTCCTGAGCTAATTCGTTAATTGCTACTCTCATATTTAACTTTAAAGACATCAATGCATGAGCCATATTAGTCATTTTCATCAATGGTTCTAAAAAAGTTAATAGCTCCGAAAGGATTTTTTTGTTTCATTATCATTAACTTTTGCTGCATTTTGCTGTTGTCATTGTCATTGCTTTCTCTAAAAGAGCTGATACGTCTTTCAAGATTGTTATTCTTTTGTCATCATCGTCTGGAGGAGGTTACTTGAATTGATTTTGACTACAATAGTCGTAAAAAGCACAAGCACCCCATTTTGTTTGGATTTGCTTTGAACAAATTGCTGAAATAGCCTCCCGCATCTTCATTGCACCTTAGTATCGGTTTAAGCATTGGAATTTTTAAAAGGTGCAGTGTGTGTATGTAGCCATTTTTCCGGCAAGCTGTTGGTCCTTAGAAGGTGGCATGCAATGGCCTCGGTATGGTTCATTCGTCAAATTACCTTAACTTAGCGTATGTATACAAAACCAGACGCTCAATTGCTTTTTCCTTGTCAGCATCTATTCGATCGGAATCAAGATGCGGGATTGCGACCCTACGACCAGACCTTCTTTCTCTGTACTTTTGTTTGGGTACACAAAAATAGCAAAACCAAGCGCTGATTGAAAAAAGGAGGTAAAAACCATTGGCAAAGAGGGGAAAAGGAGATCAGGCATAAGGGAAGTGCCAACCAGATGGGAACCCGCAACTTGAATTCGATAGGGTATACTTTCATACACACTATTTAGAAAATACACTACTAGTTTATTGATATGCAGCTTCGAGCCGATTCATTGGTTAAAACTTACAAAGGCCGGAAGGTCGTCAAGGGGGTTTCTATTGCCGTTTCTTCTGGAGAAATTGTGGGCTTGCTGGGTCCGAATGGAGCTGGAAAAACGACCACATTTTACATGATCGTTGGATTGATCAAACCCAACGATGGCGCCATTTATTTAAATGAGACCTGTATTACGGCATTGCCTTTGTATAAACGTGCCCAACGAGGCATTAGTTATCTGCCACAAGAAGCTTCTGTGTTTCGGGATCTGACCGTAGAAGAAAACATTATGGCAATCTTAGAAATGCGCAACCTATCGAAACAAGAGCGCAAAGAAAAACTGGAACAACTGCTCGAGGAATTTAGCATTACCCATATACGGAAAAGCAAAGGGAATGTACTTTCGGGTGGAGAACGCCGCCGTACTGAGATTGCGAGGGCTTTGGCTACCGATCCTAAATTTGTTTTGCTAGACGAGCCTTTTGCAGGGGTAGATCCTATAGCGGTAGAGGAAATTCAATTGCTTATTGCAAAACTGAAGAACAGCAATATTGGTGTACTCATTACCGATCATAATGTAGATGAAACATTGTCAATTACCCATAGGGCGTATCTGATGTTTGCAGGGACGTTGCTCAAAGCAGGTACCGCAGAAGAGTTGGCTGCGGACGAACAAGTGCGTAGGCTTTACTTGGGTGAAAAGTTTGAACTAAAAAGATACGAATAGTTTTGATGTATACTCAATCAATTTCAAGATGCGGGTTCCCATCTGGTCCGTACTGGAAAACAGGCCTTTGAAAAAAGGAGTGCATAGAAAGCGTTCCATCGCTTTCCACCTCCTTTTTTCAATCGGCGCTAGATTTTTTTTGGTTACTTTTTTGATCCATGCAAAAAAGTAACGCCCGCCCGGCGAGGGCAGGTGAACTAGGTGCGAGATCGTATAACGAATTCGGCATCTTGATTCCGATCGAGTATATACACTAGAGGGCTTGCAAAACCGTACCATGGACGAGGTATTTTTAAGAAGTCCCTTAGAACCATTTATGACAAAGCACTATTGGAGCAAAAAAACCGGTATTTAAACCACAATCTCTTATGCATGTGACCACAAACGGACCATACGAAGCCGTCATCGGATTAGAAATCCACATTCAATTGCTTACGCAGAGCAAAATGTTCTCTGCCGACCAGGCAGCATATGGTGCGCTGCCCAATACCCATCTTAGTGACATTACCTTGGCATACCCTGGTACATTGCCTCAAGTCAACCAAAAAGCATTTGAACATGCTGTGAAGTTGGGTTTGGCTTGTGATTCCAATATTACGGAATGGAATTTTTTTGCACGTAAAAGTTATTTCTACCCCGATTTACCCAAAGGGTACCAAATTACCCAGGATGCTACGCCTATTTGTCGCGGTGGATTTTTGCCAATCCAGACAGAAACGGGGAGCAAAAAAAACATCCCCTTGATCCGCATGCATTTGGAAGAAGATACCGGGAAGTCGCTGCATGGTTTGGTAGAAGAGCATACGTTGTTGGACTACAATCGAGCTGGTACGCCTTTATTAGAGCTGGTAACGGCTCCAGAAATTCAGTCGGGTGCAGAAGCGCATCAATTCCTCACAGAGATTCGGAAATTGGTACGGTATTTAGAAATCTGTGATGGCAATATGGAAGAGGCTTCTCTACGTTGCGATGCCAATATTTCACTCAGGCCCAAAGGAGCCAAACAATATGGTACTCGGGTAGAAGTTAAGAACATGAATTCCATGCGCAACGTACAACTCGCCATAGAGTATGAAATTGCGCGTCAAACAGCTCTCTTAGAAGCAGGAGAACCAGTAGTGGCAGAAACAAGGCATTTTCAGGCCATTCTAGGAGAAACCGTTGGCTTACGTGCCAAAGAAACGGCAGCAGATTACCGCTATTTCCCAGAACCAGATATTCCCCCAGTGGTGGTTTCTAAAGAATGGATTGCCTGCATTAAAGCTACCATGCCGTTGTTGCCAGCTGCCTTTTTCACCAAACTGGTAGAGGCGTATGGTTTGTCTCACTATGCTGCTGGTTTGCTTACCGAGAGCAAGGCATTGGCCTTGTTTTTTGAAGCAATATGTCAACATACTTCCCATTATGCTGCTGTGGCAAATTGGTTGATTGGTCCAGTGAAAGGATACTTAAACCAACAATCGCTTGCATTAGAAGAATTGCCACTTACCCCCCAACAGATAGCCGCCCTAACAGAATTGGTAGAAAGTGGGGCAGTAGGTTTTTCATCAGCTGCCAATCAAATTTTTCCTCTTTTGCTTCATGGACAATATGCGTCTCCAAGGGAATTGGCCGAACGCCTGAACCTTATCCAAGACAACGATGCCTCCGCTTTAGCAAAATTGGTTTTGGAAGTGTTGGCCGACTACCCAGATAAAGTCATGGAATACAAAAAAGGAAAAAAGGGTCTGCTGGCTATGTTCGTGGGTGAAGTTAGAAAGCGCAGCCAAGGAACAGCCAACTGCAACCTAGTGAGTAGCTTGTTGCAAGAGCATTTGGAAGATTAAACCGGGCCTATTGTGTTCCTTTGTCGCATACCTCATTTTTTATATGAAACTTGAATCCCAACTTACAGAAGCCTTAAAAAAGGCATTTTTAGATCAGTATCAGCTTTCTTTGGAAGAAGGTGCGTGCCCGCTTCAACTCACCAGAAAAGAATTTGAAGGCACTTTTTCGCTGGCAGTATTTCCTTATGCAAAAAGATGCAACCATCCTCCTGCCCAAATGGCTGATGCCATTGGACGGTGGTTGCAAACGCATACCGCTTTGATTGCCTCTTACAACGTTATAGGTGGTTTTTTGAACCTCGTGCTACAGGACTACATTTGGCTGTCTGTCCTCAAAGAGGTATTGCAAAATCCAGACTATGGGCAGTTACCAAAAAAGGATAGTCGGGTTGTGGTTGAATTTTCATGTCCCAACACCAACAAACCGCAGCACCTTGGTCATTTACGCAATAATTTCTTGGGGAATGCATTGGCCAACCTATTGCAGGCTGCAGGACATACAGTGTACAAAGTCAACCTCATTAACGATCGAGGCATTCATATTTGCAAGTCTATGGTGGCCTATCAACAGTTTGGTGCTGGTGAAACGCCTGAGGGCAGTGGCCTAAAAGGTGATCATTTGGTAGGCAAATATTATGTGCTGTTTGACCAAGTATATAAGGAGCAGCTGGCCGCTATGGAAAAAGAGGGGCTAGGAGAGGCGCCACCGGTGCCGCCTATTTTACAAGCCGCTCAACGCATGTTGGTCGCTTGGGAGCAAGGAGATCCATGTATACTGGCTTTGTGGCAAAAAATGAATGGCTGGGTGTACGAGGGCTTCAACGCTACGTACAACCAATTGGGCATCTCTTTTGATACGGTTTATTACGAATCAGACACTTACTTATTGGGTAAGAAGGTGGTAGAGGAGGGGTTGCAAAAAAAGGTTTTCTACCGGCGAACCGATGGTGCTGTGGCAATAGATTTGACGGCACAGGGGCTGGATGAAAAAGTGGTATTGCGCAGCGATGGAACGGCTGTATATATTACCCAAGATTTGGGTACAGCTGATTTACGGTATGCGGATTATCGTTTTGATAAGATGATCTATGTAGTTGGCAATGAACAGGAATACCATTTTAAGGTATTGTTTTCCATCATACACCAGCTGGGTAGGGTGTATCGTGGTGGCATGCAGCATTTGACTTATGGTATGATAGAGCTTCCAGATGGTAAAATGAAATCTAGGGAAGGAAACGTCGTAGATGCTGATCAGCTGATAGGTGAAATGATCGACACGGTCCGGTTGTATACCGAACAATCCAATAAAATTGAAGGATTAACAGCAGCAGCACTGCAAGCGTTGCACCATATGCTTGCTATGGGCGCTCTAAAATTCTTTTTACTGCGCGTTGTGCCTCAAAAGAAAATGCTATTCAATCCGAAAGAATCTATTGATTTTCAAGGAGATACTGGAACATTCATTCAGTATACCTACGCCAGAATTTGCTCCTTGGAGCGCAAAGCAATGGGAGAGGCGTGTTTTTCACTAGATGGCTACCATGGTCCACTTGGTTCGTTGGAACAAGCCATTCTTTTCCAACTGTATCGGTTCCCGCATCAGATAGAAGAAGCAGTAGAGAGCTATATGCCTTCTATTTTGGCCAACTATGCCTTGGAATTGGCCAAGCTTTACAACAAATTTTACGCTGCCTACCCCATTGTTCGGGAGGCAAATCCAGCACTTCGAAGTTTTAGGCGATCGCTTTCGGCAGCTGTGGGTACCTTGCTGAAAAAGAGTATGAATCTGTTGGGAATTGATTTGCCGGAGCAAATGTAAGATAGCGTCATGCATCAACCTGTGTATCAATCGGTCCCTTTCTAAAAAAGGAATGCTTGATTTTCAAATCAAGCATTCGTGCGCCAAGATAAGATCGTACGTTTATAGATATGTTATATTTGCGACAAAGATCTGGAAAAAGGCCGCGATAAGGTTGGTAATAGATACCGTTATGCACGTTCAGTCCCCAGATCTTTCATCTTAAAAACTGAATAGTTCGCTGGCCATTAAAGCCCGTGTAAGCGACGATAGTTCAAAAGATGAAAGCAAGTTAAAACATTAAACTGTAATAACAATATGCAATATACTCGATCGGAATCAAGATTCCGGATTTAGGATCTGAAAATTATCGTTAATTCTGGTATCCATTTTAGGCTTTATCTCCTCCCAAGTATGGGTAAAAAAATGCATAATAGCCTCTCGAAACAATTTAAATGTAGGA
>DATGWI010000040.1:0-3246 GCA_035299565.1 Amoebophilaceae bacterium
CGATCCGCTATACGCTTGTCTCGCTCTAGTTTATGTTGCGCCTTGAGCGATTCGATCTCTGATGTGGTTAGTGTTATTTTCATGATACAAGTATATGGCTTTTTTTTAATTCCCGCAACTTCATTACATTTTAGTATATATGCAGAAAAACAAAACCAATACTTGCCATTTTTTGTGGTAAACGAACTCAAGAAGCAGCCAGAAGCCTCTGGTCTTTGATAAAAAACTTGCGTCCTAGAACTGTTTTTACAGACAAATGGTCAGCTTATCGGGCATTTTACCCAAACGTAAGCATGTCGTTGGCAAGCAATATACACAAGCTATTGAAAGTATGAATGCTACTTTTCGTCACTATTTATGCCGTTTTAGACGAAAAACCAAGGGCTTATTCTAAGTCTAAACGCATGGTTGAAATTACTTTAGCACTTTTTACTTTTAGAAAATCTATTTTTTGATTAGCAATCCCAATTTTTTATAGGTTAGTGCCATAGGGGGATGGTTTTACCTGACTTTGCCCCCTATTTTAACCCTTTTTCTCCTTAATACCTAACTATAAGCTACTTACCCAACAGGTCTATTAGAAAGAACAGAGAAATTTTTATAGTTATTGCAAGGTGCAACACGAAACAAATTGCAAATAAAAATCTCTTTTTGTGTTGCACCCGGGATTCCGAGCAAACAAATTGTTGCAACGAACATGGAGTGAAGTTGTGGATTCTATCGTATTCGGTCTAATAAAATCCATCTTCTAAATGCAGAATTTCAACCGATTTGGGGTTGTTCCCATTTCCCAAAACGGAAACGATATCAAACCGTATTGCTTTGGTATGGTTGCATATGCGTATGTAATGTTCGGCTGCTCGACGAATGGAACGTATTTGTCTTTTGGTTACAAATGTTTCGGGATTACCGAACCGGTTGTTTGTACGAGCTTTTACTTCTACAAATACCAATAGTTCTCCTTTTTGCACAATAAGGTCTATTTCAAATCGTTTGTAACGAAAGTTCTTCGCTACGATGCAAAAGCCTTTCTTTTTCAAGTAGGCAGCTGCTATTGATTCTGCAGTTTGACCAAAAGTGTGGGCATCATTTGAGCAAGTATTGGACATGGATCATGATACAAATTTGTACGCAACTACTCTAAATTGGTCCTTGGCCCTTGCACCCTTTACTTATGCGAAATCCAGTAAGGGGTACAAGGATAATGGTTCTACCTCTATTTTTACCAATCCAACTTGGGTTACGAATCGTTCGGGCCTTCTGTATTTGCATACCTACCTATGCCTTTTTTGGTTGGCTGCTTAGAGCTTCGACCAGGCTTCGCGTACACATTGTGCTAAGGAGCGTATATGTGATCTGCTAAAATCAAAACGCACACCTGCGGTTTGATATACGGTGCTTATCGAAGCGGTATAACCTAACTTTAACCCATTCAAGTAGGACTGTAGTGTTTGGGATGCAACTCCTTTTTGGGCATTTTTCCATATGCCAATAGCACCTAGTTGGGCAATACCATATTCTATGTAGTAGAAGGGCACTTCAAAAAGATGCAATTGTTTCTGCCAGAGGTGATCTCGGATTGATTCATACCCTGACCAATCGGTTATAGAATCTGAAAAGGAACTAAAAATTCGATTCCAATTTTCGGTTCGTGCTGCTATGGTGTGGTATGGGTTTTCGTATACCCAATGTTGAAAAGCATCGATGGTAGCAATCCAAGGTAGAAGGCTAATTACATGAATCAAATGGTCTTTGGATGCCCGTTTCAGGTCGTCGATTTTGGGAAAGAAAATATCCCAATGTGACATGGTAAGCAACTCCATCGACATGGAAGCCAATTCTGCAATTTCAGATGGACAGTGTTTAAAACTGTTTAACAAAAGGTCGTGTACAAGAAAAGAATGTACCGCATGTCCTCCTTCGTGCATCATGGTAATGACATCCTGTACCGTAGAAGCAGCATTCATAAAGATGAATGGAATCCCCGTTTCGTCCAATGGATAATTATATCCCCCAGGGGCTTTCCCTTTACGGGAATCCAAGTCCAAATGTCCTTTTTGTTGCATGGTGCGCAAACAGTCGGCCAAGAATGGATCCAACCGTTGGAAGATATAAATTGCTTTGGAAATCAGTTCTTCACCATTGGAAAATGGTCGTAAAGCAGGTCTTCCTTCTGGATCTACTGCTAGATCAAAGGGCCGGAGTTGCTCTACACCTAGTTTTTGTTTTCGTTCGGCAGCAAGCTCATTCAATAGTGGCACAATTTCTTCTCTAACAGCATTGTGGAAGGTGAAGCAATCTGTCGGGGTATAATCGAATCGATGCATGGATACGAAGGCATAATCCCTAAAATTTTCAAAACCAGCATTTAAAGCTATTTGATGTCGTTGGTGAATCAATTTAGAGTAGAGGTCATTCAGTACATCTTTGTCTTGCAACCTGCGTTCCTGTATTTTTTCATAGACTTCTTTGCGGAAAAGTCGATCCGTAGATTCTAGATGGGCAGCAGCTTGCTGTAAGGTATGTTCGCTGCCCTGTACTTCGACAGTCATCGCACCAGTAATGACCCCATATTTCCTTGCATTCAGCTGGATATCGGTTTGCAATGGTATGTTTTCTTCTCTATAACAGCGCAAATTATGCTCTAATTTTTTAAAAAAGAGGTCAAATTGCACTTCTTGACGCAGCGTAGGCAATGCTTTGGCTTCCAGCGCTTTTTTGTTCAAAGCATCAGTTACCGGCGCCAATTTTGGGGCTATTTCGGTAATAAAATAATCGTACCGTTCTTTGGCTGTTGCGTCTGTGGTATCGCAAGAAGTACGGATGTAACGCCAACCTCCTTCTTCTTCCAGTGCACCTTCTAATTCACTCCAATCCAGTAGGAACTGTTTGAGGTCATCGCATGAAACTAATTCTCGGGCAAGCAATTGGGTGTAAAAAGGCTGAATAGCCTCCCAGTCGCTTGCAACAAAATCTGATGGTAAGAAGGTGCGGACATGTTTTTTAATCATTTGATTTCCGTTTAAAAATTAAGGCTGTTTTAATGCATGGATTACATGCACGGATTGCATGGCAATTGCTTGCACCATTTTTCCCCAAAGTTACAATAGAGCTGTTGCGTAAGTCCTAAAAAATAGTCAATGTTAAAATTGGGGATCTCCAGATATCACTTGATCTAAGATCTCCTGTTAGAAGTTCTTATATGAAGCCATATTTTCAGGTATTTTCCAAATTTTCCATAAACCT
>DATGWI010000041.1:0-13270 GCA_035299565.1 Amoebophilaceae bacterium
GACAGCGAAATATATTTCAACTAATTTTGTTACATTCATAATCGGCCTCTTTGTTATTTGGTTTCTTTAAATACTCAAATTTAAAAATACAAAGGGGCCTTTTGCAACTTTTCCTTACTGGCTAATCCCGAACTGAGGTTAGCACCATTCAAACCATGAGAGCCTTGACTTACTTTGCTAGTACCAGCAGCCACCACCTCTGTACTACTAACTGCAATTCCACAATGCCCAGAAGCATTTGCATAATCGATTGCTTTAGCAATAACATCACCTGCCTGCCACGTTCCTGACGTACCCATGTATTGCCAATTCCTAATGAAATCAGAACTTGCCCACTTTTTAGCAATATGAGGATGATAACCATTGTGAGGAGCACTGCCTACAGCTTCATGTATTACATCATAAACGAACAAATTACATTTAGGGTCACCCTGTTTAAACGTGAACTTACCATCTGTGGATTTTTTCTCTACGTCTTGAGCCCAATCAGTGGATCCTTTATAAGATTTAGCTTGATTTGCTATATCATCCTTTTTTCCCATATTATGGCGATCTACATTACATCCTATTAACGATAGTAATAATGTTAAGCCTGCTAAATTCTTAGTTTTTGTTATACTCAATTAAAATGAAGATGCGGAATTTAAGACCTGAAAATTATCGTTAATTCTGGTATCCATTTTAGGCTTTATCTCCCGTATATGGGGATGCTGCAACAGATCGGTATGGTAGGCTCGGGCTTGAATTTGACCCAAGGCCGATGTCGCTACTGCTTCAATGGTTTTCTTTTTTTCACATGCTTGAACTCCAGCAATAGGCCTACGCCGTTTGTTGCTTGTATGGGAACCAAGACAGATCGTACCGTCCAAACCCACTTTCGCGTTTGGACCGAATCACATGCGTGGTACGCAAGCTTGCCAACAAGGCCAAGACAAAACCATACGGGTGATCAAGGTAACTTCGTCGCCTTTGCTCAAAAACTCAGGGATCGTCGCTGTTTTATCGCAAAAGAGATAATCTCCAGTAATGAGTTTGTGGAAATTGTAAAATAGGGGTATAACATATCAGGAAGGACCTTCAGTGCGGACGAGAGGAACTTGCTTTTTGAATGCATTCCAGCATAGTGAAGTTGCGGGGACAGGACTCGAACCTGTGACCTTCGGGTTATGAGCCCGACGAGCTGCCAACTGCTCCACCCCGCGGTAAAACTTTTGAAGTGCAAACAAAAACCTAATTGTTTTCTATTGCTTTCCCTTCCATTGATACGAATTTACGTAGTTTTTTGTAATATTACAAGTTATTATGTTTTATTATTGAAAACCTATATGCACGAGAACGACTTCCGAGCTGGATTTGTGGCGTTAATTGGACAACCAAACGCAGGAAAATCCACATTAATGAATGCCTTGCTGGGCGAAAAACTAGCCATAACGCATGCAAAAGCACAAACAACCCGCCACAAGCTTTATGGCATCTTTACCGAAAAAAACGTTCAAATCATTTATACCGATACACCGGGTATGCTTGTTCCTGCTTACCCCCTACAAGAAGCAATGGTAGAAGCGATAAAAACGGCACGATCTGACGCAGATGTCTTGCTTTGGATAGTAGATGCACAGGCGCCTGTTGCATCTGATTTTTCCATGGATCGAGCACCAGCAAAACCAACCTTCCTGGTCTTAAACAAAATAGATTTGCTTACTCCAGCACAACGCGTCAAAGCCCTATCCTATTGGTCTCACCTCCATCCAGGAGTAGAAATCATTCCCATATCTGCGTTAAAAAACGAACAGCTCGACGCGCTCTTGAAAAAAATTGTAGAACGCCTTCCCATACACCCGCCTTATTACCCAGAAGACGCCCTAACGGACAGACCTGAACGTTTCTTTGTAGAAGAACGCATACGGGAAAAAATCTTAGCCCAGTACCAGCAAGAAATCCCATATAGCGTAGAAGTAGTAGTAGAGAGCTTCAAAGAAAAGGAACATTTGTTGTGCATTCACGCTAGCATACACGTAGAGCGTCAAACCCAGAAGGGCATCCTAATAGGCAAACAAGGACAAGCATTAACCCAACTGGGCGTGGATGCGAGAACTTCATTGGAAACTTTTTTTCAGAAAAAAATATTTCTAAGCTTGCGTGTAAAAGTTACGCCAAATTGGCGTAAAAATCGGCTGTGGTTGGAACGGTTTGGCTATCCAGCCACACACGGTTAAGTAAAAGAAAGCCCAGGGTTGTTCAAATGGGATCGTATCCACTGCCTCCCCAAGGATGGCAACGGAGCAGTCTACGCAATGTAAGCCAAACCCCTTTGCACACGCCATGCTTCTCCAAAGCCTGCTTGCCATAATGCGAACAGGTGGGCTCAAAACGACAAACGGGGAGCAACCAGGGAGCAACACAAATTTGGTAAAAAGAAATAGATACAGCGCACAACCAAGTGCCTTCCTTGGAACAGTAGGAAACGCACTTTGTAGCAAGCCCCTTCTTGGATACCTCAGAGGTTGCCAACACGCATACAACTTGCTGTTTCATACGCAAAAACAGTTTTAAATTTCTGAAAAAGAAGTCAATATATCCCAAGCATCAACCCGCTGTATGTATACATGTATATACTTTTTTGCCTTCTTTCACCAATTGATTGTGGTACGTTACAGCTGCAATACTTTTGAGTAGTTTGTAATCTTGAATGGCTCCTGCTTCTTTTTTCTTCTTTAAGGCTGCTTCTAATGCGCTACTGATGCCTAAACGTCCCTCCATCCCCGTAGCCAAAATCACGGTAGCTTCAGGCACATCTTCTAATGCAAGCAATTCTTCCAAGAAGGACTCTGGAAGACCGCCTACTTTTCCGCCATGTTTGTATTGGATACCTTGCTGCAGTGTCCGAGGAAAGTGGGCTTTGGTTAGTGCACCATAAAAACTAGGGGTAAAAACCAAGTACGTTGCCGTGTGGTTTGCTTCTTGCAAGTGCGCTCTGTTTGACTGAAAAGCAGCAGGCGTAAGACATTCTTGGGTATCGGCTGGATGAAAACGAATGGCTTCCCAACCCATTTTGGTAATTATACACTGATTGTGATGGATTAATTTCTCATCTGCATTCAAAGCAAACCATATAGGATGCCATACTTCTGCTTGTTCTTCTTTAGTAGATTGGCAAGAGATCCATCCTACACCCATACACATGCTTACCATAGGTAGGCTACAGGAAACAATAAAGCGACGAAACAAAAACAAACTACGCATAACCAAAAATAAGACAGCTGTAGAAACGACCATAAAAAGCAAAATATGACTCAATCAAATTTAAAAAAAATAAGGCAGATAGAAAAACCTGGCATAAAATTTCCAATGAGAGCCCGTTGTACGTAAACCCATCTTTTGATGGGCGCTTCGTTTTTATATTAGATGCTATTAGGGAAAAAGGAAGATGGAGGCACAAACCGAAACATGTGGTTAAAAAGAAAGAAAGTAGCCCGTAGGGGAATCGAACCCCTGTTTCCAGGATGAAAACCTGACGTCCTAACCCCTAGACGAACGGGCCATACCTGTATAGATGGCTTAACGTAGCATAGAACGTCAAACCATCTGTACAGGCGTACTGTGAAAAACGTCGTACGCAGACTTATGGTTTGTACAAAAAGCCTTACTGTTGCTTATGCGGTGAATAAGGAAGCAAAGTTGTATCCTACATTAACAGATACCCGGTTCTCTTGAAGGTCTTTGGCTTTCAGACCAGTGACATTTCCGAAAATAGGTTTTAGTGCATTGGGAATTCTATTTGCAAATTCCATTTGATATAGTCCTTCCACATTTAGACCGAAAGGAAACTCATATGCAAGTGCCAAATGACCTCCCCAATCCCAACCAGGAAGCCCTTGTTTCTGTTCGTTCGTCAAACTGTTTTTGTCAATCGCGCTCCCGTCTTTTTCCAATGTAGTCGATAAAGGAAAGAATACATTACCACCCAAATTAATACTCCACACGCCTTCTTCTATTTCATAACCGAATGGGTAAACGGAAAAAGAAAAAGGAACTGTAATACCATCGGATTTTATGGCTAAAGCAGTTTTATCCTTACCTTCCTCTTTTAAGGAATTATTTTGTCTCGCATAATGCGCTCCAAGCCGAAGCCCTACATAATCGCCAAATGTGTATTTTCCATAAAGGCCACCACTTCCCCAGTGATTGAGTGGATTTTGAGAAGGGTTTCCTTGTACTTTAACCTCTTTCTTATCTACCCTAGCCATAGTTCCTGCGTACCCACCTTGTACCCCGAATCCCCACGGATTATCTACTGCTTGAGCTTGTAGAGCAGAACAAGCCAAAAAGCCTGCGAACAAAGTTTTTTTTATTCCTTTCATAGTCAAAAATTATAATAATATATTGGTATTGAACGTTTTACTATTTTTAAGTAGACGGGACATGCTGCTTATCCATTTGCTCCATCAAATTTGCATTAACAACAACAATATTAAGAATTGTTTTTCACAAAACCAAATTGTTTTGGAAAAGTGAACGTATATTATGCCTACGTATGATCCTGTTTTTTCGCTTCAATTGATGTAAATTGGCTCAGGTAATAGGGTTCGTAGTGCTCGATTTTTTCCCAGGCTGCTTGCTGAAACATAGGGAAAGCCAAATCACCTATGTGTAACGCAGAAGGCAATCCTGCTGCTACAAAACGAATTTGATCGCGTGCGCCGATCCAATGTTTGCATTTTAAGGCCCCATCTCCGAAAAAAAGCATGGGCTGGTTGGGCATGCTTTGTAGGTATGTTTCTTGATCCAACAACGCTACGTGCGTTGCACGCTCTATTTGTCCAGTGGCGTGTGCCACAAGCGTATATACTGCATTGCGCCGCGCATCAATGGTTGGACAAAGCAATGTTGCCGCATCGACCATGACGCGCATGCCTTCCACCATAGCTGCTAAAGTGGATATCCCGATCAGCGGAATGCCCAATCCATAACACAACCCTTTGGCTACGGAGGCACCAATGCGGAGCCCGGTATACGATCCGGGTCCTTTGGAAAGGGCTACGGCAGCCAAGGCTTTTTGGTTCAATCCAGCCGTTGTTAATAAATTGTCTATGAGCACCATTAGGCACTCTGCATGCGAACGATGGGCAAAAAAAGTGGTGTGGGCTACCGGCTTGCCAGCTTGATGTAAAGCTACGGAACAGACTTGGGTAGCGGTTTCAATGCTTAGAATAAGGGACATGTGGATGACAAAGGAAACTGCTCATTAAATCAAAGTACACCATTGGAGCACACTGCATCTTTTGAAAAACACGCATCCTGGGATGCATAAAATGGAGTGTATTTTTTAAGCTCATGCGAGGCATACAGGTTTTTAATCCTCGGTAGGCCACCGAATTTTTTTCAATAAGTCCACCTACCCATACTATACAATCGTTGTATTTTAGTTTTAAAACATGTCGCACAGCTGAAAGACAGCTTAAGAAATCGTGCGCGGTCTCATATACAAAGGAGTTGTAATACAGCAACTGCGTTTTGTGGCGTACCACAATGTGGACGTAATGGTGGTCTAGCCAGACCAACCAGGTTGGTTTTGAAGGCATGGGGCATTCCAGCTGAAAACCCTCGATCAAGGCATTGGCTTGGTGAATAAGGTGAAAATTGCTGCTTGTATACCGTTTTCGAAACCAGTCAACGACAGCAGTTGTTTCTGAAAATACCAACGATACTTTGGCCAATGCATGGGTAAAACAAACAACGGTATCGCTGGGATCTACCCCGCATGCAACGTGCAAATAGGTAGCCAGATCTTTGGTACTAAGCAACAAATGAGGCACTAAGGTACATTTTTGATTGGAAATGGATAAGGTAACCGATCGCCAATCTTTTTTAATCAAGAAAAAATCCTCATTATAGAGCTGCTCCAAACATTTGATGTAATCGGGTTGCTGTTTGGCTAAAGGGAGTTTGTATACGCTCAACCACAAACATTCTTTGGTTAGGTGCTCAATGCAGCAAATCTTAATAAGCTCAGGACCTGTGTTGATCGCCAGATGATACGCTCCACTGTTATCCAGATTAAATTTTTTGGGATGAATAACAGAAAGAATCTTTTTAGGCAACACTTCCATAGCAAGCTAAGCAATTTTTTTGTACGTAGGTTTTATATTCTTAGGCTTACCATACCAGGCAGGGAATGTCCATAGGGTACACTGTATAGCATATGCCTTACAAATAGAGCTGTAATCCAATTAAAAACATTTGATTGTTCGCACATACGGTGGTAATGTAAACGCATCGGTTCATCACCTCTCGAAGGAAACCTACACTAAGGTAGTAATTTTTTCGTATCTTTCCGCTGTATGATGTAAGCGCGTTACCTTTTTGTTTTAGTACATTATCAGCACACATGAGAAAAACCATTGCCATCTGCACACTACTTTCCCTGCTGAGCGTTGGGCAGCCAAGCAACACAAAGGCCACTGTGGGGACTGCTCCAACTTCAAAGCTGTTATTAACAGAGGCGGTCTTTATACCCATTGCACGGGATTTCACTCTGCTCGACAGCTGGTTGTCCGAACAAGAACTGTCTCAAGAAGCCCTAGAAGCACTACGTGTACAAAGCCATCAAGAAATTCTGGCATGCTACGAAGTAGATCCACAAGCATGGGCAGAAAGTAGGGGTTATTACCTAGAAGATTCGATCGAAAGAGCGCTGCCTATATATGAAAAAATCCATGCAGCATTGGAAACAGTACTAGCATCTCTTTAAACAAATACAATTACCCATGTACCAACCCCCTTTTGTTGCTATAGGGAGCTATGTACGGATGAAGGAACAAGATACCATAGGCCAAGTAATACGGATAGATAAAAACAACCATGTACTGGTTTCCATCAGAAGTTTCATCTTACACCTACCCATGCAAGCCATTGAAGTTGTAGAAAGCCCATGGACCATTCCTCAGAAGTCCCCCCCTGTGCGCAACACTTCTTTCCAGATAAAGCCTGGAGGAGGTAGTGATACGCTTGACCTGCATGGGTTGACCCAAGAGCAAGCACTTTTGGCATTAGACAAATTTATAGATAAGGCATTGTTGCTCCATCACAACCCATTAAAAATAATTCATGGACAAGGTAAAGGCATTTTACGCAACGCGGTGCGCAACTATTTGCGGCAACATGCATGCGTAAAAAAGGTGCATACCCAAAGTCCCCTTTATTGTATGGCTGGCATGACGCTGGTGGAACTGTAATTCCACAGCTGGGTTTGCACGCTGTATGGAAACAAAACAGCACCAACAATAGCATAGTTCACGCAAACCCATTATATTTGGTTGTGAAAAGCAATCCCTATATTGTGCTATCCGGCTCAGTATGGAGCAACTGGTTTGTTTTTATACCCTTGTGACCTTGGATTTGTTTTGGCTTCATTTTGCACAAATCAGATTTATTTAGACCTATTAAACCCGTTTTAAAACCAAATGGATCCAACCACCAACGACTACTCAGTAGACAACATTCAGATTTTAGAAGGACTAGAAGCCGTACGCAAACGCCCTGCTATGTACATTGGAGACGTGGGCATCAAAGGGCTCCATCATCTGGTCTGGGAAGTAGTAGACAACTCTATTGACGAATCGTTGGCAGGCCATTGTACCGAAATCAACATCACGATACACCCAGACAATTCCATCACCGTGGTAGACAACGGCCGCGGCATCCCGACCGGCATCCATCCCAAAGAACAACGATCAGCCCTGGAGGTGGTCATGACGGTATTGCACGCGGGAGGTAAATTTGACAAGGATACCTATAAAATATCAGGTGGGCTGCATGGGGTAGGCGTCTCTTGCGTGAATGCCCTCTCCGATCATTTAAAAATCACGGTCTATAGAGAGGGAAAAATACACCAACAAGAATACAGCAAGGGAATTCCCCTCTACCCTGTTCAAGAGATCGGGACTACCAACCGACGGGGCACCACAGTGTCTTTTAAGCCAGACGGCTCTATTTTTAACACCACTGTCTACAACCTACATACAATTACCAACAGACTACAAGAACTGGCCTACCTGAATGTAGGACTTAAGATGACGATTGAAGATTTGCGCGAAACAGACGAGCAAGGTCAGTCATTCAAAGAAACATTCTACTCCGAAGGAGGTCTGCGAGAGTTCGTTTCCTATTTAGACAGTACGAAAGAGTCGATTATGCCTGCTCCTATTTTTGTAGAAGGTGAAAAGAACAATGTAGTTGTGCAAGTAGCGATGACCTATAACACGGGTTATTCCGAAACAGTAGTCTCTTATGTAAACAACATCAACACCATCGAAGGAGGCATGCACGTAACAGGGTTTAAGCGGGCCTTGACGCGCACCTTAAAAAGCTACGCCGATAAATCTGGCCTTTTGGAAAAAGCAAAGGTGGAAATTATTGGAGACGACTTCCGCGAAGGATTGACTGCTGTGGTATCGGTCAAGGTAGCAGAACCCCAATTTGAAGGTCAAACCAAAACCAAACTAGGCAATGCAGAGGTCCAGGGAGCCGTAGACAGCTGCGTAGCCGAAGTCCTTCACTACTACTTAGAAGAAAATCCGAAAGAAGCCAAACTCATCGTTGCCAAAGTCATTGTAGCAGCCCAAGCCAGACAAGCTGCCCGAAAAGCCCGTGAAATGGTGCAACGCAAAAATGTTCTGATCAGCAACAGCCTGCCTGGCAAGCTAGCAGATTGCTCAGAAAGCGATCCCTCCCTGTGCGAACTTTTCCTGGTAGAGGGAGATTCTGCTGGTGGAACAGCGAAACAAGGGAGAAACAGACGGTTTCAAGCCATACTCCCCTTAAAGGGAAAAATTTTAAACGTAGAAAAAGCCCAGCCCTACAAAATTTACGACAACGAACAAGTCCGAAATATGATTACCGCTTTGGGCGTACCCATCGGAACGGAAGGAAGCGATCAAGCCATCAATCTGAGCAAACTGCGTTACCATAAAGTTGTAATCATGACCGATGCCGATGTAGATGGAAGCCACATTCGCACACTCATTTTGACTTTTTTCTTTCGCTACATGCGCGACATCATCGAACAAGGATACCTATACATTGCCTCCCCTCCCCTTTACTTGGTGAAACGAGACAAGGAAGCATACTATTGTTGGACAGATGAGGAAAAAGAGTCATTTTCAGAAAAACTATCTGGAAAAGATGGAAAAATAGAGGCGGTAACTGTGCAACGTTACAAAGGATTGGGAGAAATGAATGAAATTCAACTATGGGAAACAACCATGGACCCTACGCGCCGCAACTTAAAACAAGTAAGCGTAGAGTCTGCCTTAGCCGCCGAACACCTTTTTTCCATGTTAATGGGGGATGAAGTGCCGCCCCGTAGAGCCTTTATAGAACGGTACGCCAAATACGCCAATTTGGATATATAAATAGGGTTCAGGCGTGTGCTTCTAGCCAATGCGCTCCAACGCCCCAATGGACCTTGATGGGCACATTGTCCAAGGGAAAAGCTTCTGCCATCAGCCTAGGGATGTGTTGTTGCAAAAGAGGGACTTCTACAGCTGGTACGTTAAAGACCAATTCATCGTGTACTTGAAGAATCATTTTAGACCGCAGCCCTTCCTGCTGCAACCAAGCCTGTATGTGAATCATGGCCAATTTAATCAGTTCCGCTGCACTTCCTTGTATGGGGGTATTGATGGCGTTGCGTTCTGCAAAGCCCCTTACCACTGCATTTCTGGATTGGATATCAGGCAAAAACCGTTTTCTACCCAATAAGGTAGTCACATATCCCTTTTCGCGTGCAGAAGCGATGGTCTGTTCCATGTAGTGTTTGATGCCTGGGAATTCGTTAAAATAGGCTGCGATCAACCGAGCCGCTTCTCCTCTCGACAGATTGCCCATGCGTTGTGCAAGACCAAAGGCAGAAATCCCGTAAATAATACCAAAATTAGCTACCTTGGCTTTGCGTCGCATTTCTCCATCGACCTCGTCTAGGGGCACGTTAAAGAGTTTGCTGGCAGTAATTTGGTGAATGTCTTGGTCTTCTTTAAAAGCCTGTATCATGGTTGCATCTTGGGCATAAGCTGCCATAACACGAAGCTCAATTTGAGAATAATCTGCCGAAAACAACAGATCTCCCGGTGCATGGGGAATGAATGCTTTGCGCAATGCCCTACCCTTCTCCGTTCGAATGGGTATGTTTTGCAGATTCGGATTGACGGAGCTCAAACGCCCCGTCGACACAATGGTTTGTTGGTACGAAGTATGGATGCGCCCATCGGTACTGTGCAATAGGGTAGGCAATGCATCTACGTAGGTAGAACGCAGTTTCTGCAGCTCACGGTAAGCCAATACTTCGGTTACAATGGGATGTGCGTCAGCCAGTTTGGCCAAAACTTCTTCCCCTGTAGCATATTGTCCACTAGACGTTTTAACCGGATTATCAATTAGATTTAATTTTTCAAAAAGAACCATTCCCAATTGCTTCGGAGAACCAATATGAAACACCATTCCAGCCGATGCATAAATTTGCTCTTGAAGTTGAAGCGCTTCGGTGCGCATTGCCGCCCCCAAGGCAGTGAGAAAATCGGTATCCAAAGAGACACCCGCTCGTTCCATGCTTACCAAAACAGGTACCAGGGGCATTTCTACCGTATAGAACAACTTTTCAAGCAGTTGTTCTTGCAGCGCTGGGGCCAACTTTTCATACAGTTGTAGGGCAAGATCGGCATCTTCTGACGCATAGAGTGCTACCTGGCGCAGCGGTACATCCAGCATGTTTTTTTGATTTTTTCCCTTAGGTCCAATGAGCGTTTCTATGGAAACGGGTGTGTAATGCAGGTACTTTTCAGACAAAGCGGTTAGATTGTGCCGCATGTCTGGTTCCAGCAAAGCGTGCGCAATCATGGTATCAAAAAGCGGAGCCGAGACATGGATTCCAGATCGCTCCAAAAGAATCAAGTCATACTTAAGGTTCTGGCCTACTTTGCAGATGCTTGTAGAAAGGAAAAGAGGCTTAAGGAGGTCTACAAACAACTTTTTTTCGCTTTCCTTCGACGGGATGGCTACATAATAGCCCGTACCTTTGCTACACGAAAAGGAAATACCCAACAAAGTGGCTTGGTGTGGATCCAACCCGGTTGATTCCGTATCAAATGCCCAAACAGCCGTTTGCTGAAGCCGTTGCACCAATGCGCAACAATCGGACACTGTTTCAACCAACGTGTAGCAATGGGGAACATCGTTTATGGTGCTGAATATTATATGATTTTCAGCATCTTTAGAATTCATAGGCGGAACATTCCCAGCCGCTGTATCAAACAAATCGGGTAGAGGAATTGGACCCTTGGGTTCGGACGCTGTTTGTTTTGGAAACAACCTTTTTTGCACTCCCTTTAACTCCAACAAGGTCAACAAGGGCAGCAGCTTGGATGGGTCTGGCTCTCGGTAGGTACAACTGTCTAGATCCAAGTCAATGGGCACATGGGTACAAATCGCAACCAGTTTTTTGGACAATATGCCTTGTTGGGCGTACTGGATCAGGTTTTTTTGTACCGTTCCACGCAATTGATGGCTGTGTGCCAATACATTTTCAAATGTACCAAACGTTTGGATGAGTTTTTGAGCTGTTTTCTTACCAATAGAGGGGATGCCAGGAATGAAATCGGAGGCATCTCCTTCCAGTGCCAAAACGTCCACCACTTGTGCAGGGCGGGTTATGCCCCACGCCTCCACCACTTCTTTCTCGCCCCAGATGGTTGCCTTTTGACCATTTCTACCTGGTTTGTAAAGGAAAACATTATGCTGCACCATTTGTGCCAAGTCTTTGTCGGTGGACATGATATAGGTATGAAACCCCATAGCAACAGCCCTTTGGGCCAGTGTTCCCAGAATATCGTCTGCTTCATAACCCGGTTGCTCTATAAAAACAATCCCAAATCCCTCCAAAATAGCTTTGATATGGGGAAGTGCTGTGGAAATGTCCTCTGGCTGTGCCTGCCGGTGCGATTTATAATCGGAAAACAATGTATGTCGGAAGGTTTTTTCTTTTGCATCAAACGCAACCACCACATGGGTAGGTTGCTCTTTGTGTAACATTTCTACCAATGTATTCACAAAACCCAGTATCGCCCCTGTTTTAAGTCCACTGGCTGTAGCAATAGAAGCAGCAGCACCGAAAGCAAAATGGGCCCGGTAGATCAAAGACATGCCATCCAGCAAAAAAAGTTTTTTAATGGGTTGCGTCATGGTGTAGCACGATGGAATAAAATGAAAACGATAGGTGCAGTAGATTTTGCCTTGATGCAAGGTACCAAAAGATGGAGCAATAAAGCAACAAACTTGCTGTCTATTTAGGATGCAGGAGTATGTTTCTTACTTATTTTTTTGATATGTTAGCAGCAAAACTTATCTTTCACGGGAGTACAAAGCAATAAAAAAATGGCAGAACACACAGAAGATACAGGGCTAGATAGCACGCAGCAGACAGGAATGGTTATGGACCATAGTTACATTCCTGTTGGAAGTCCTGATGTTAAAGAGATGATCACCCAAAGGTTGTATGCCGATAAAACGGCCTATATCGCCAAACTCTTTAGGACAAATGGCATCTATTATTTCTTGATCAGGCCCCGTAGATTTGGCAAATCTCTGCTGCTAGATACCATCGACCAAATCGCAAAAGGGAATCAGGAATTATTCAAAGCGTGTGCTATTCATCAAGACAAAGCCTATCAGTGGAAAAAATATCCCGTGATTTGGTTAAACTTCTCGGAGTTGGCCAAAGATAGTATCGCGTCATTCAAAAAGAGTCTTAACAGAAAATTGTACAAGATTGCCAAGGCTTACAAGGTTCAAGATAAGGTCCATGTCGAAATCAATGAAGCTTGTGAAGATTACTTAGAAGAAGTATTTGATCTGTTGACACAGCTCGATAACTACGAACCTACCCCCATTGTCTTAATTGACGAATATGATACCCCCTTAATTTCTTGCGAAAAAGAGCAGTATGAAAAAGTGATCTCTCTGCTTGGTTCGTTGTTCAAAGTTCTAAAAAGCCGTCAGAAGGATGCTAAATTTATTTTTATAACAGGGGTCACTAAATTTCACTTATCTGGACTTACTTCAGGGGCTAACTCGGCCAATGATATACTCAATTAAAATGAAGATGCGGAATTTAAGACCTGAAAATTATCGTTAATTCTGGTATCCATTTTAGGCTTTATCTCCTCCCAAGTATGGGTAAAAAAATGCATAATAGCCTCTCGAAACAATTTAAAAGTAG
>DATGWI010000042.1:0-17256 GCA_035299565.1 Amoebophilaceae bacterium
CCCCTACCAGGCCGTAGAAAAATGGTACAAAATAAATCCTAACTTATTTAAAGAAACACCTAGTCAATTTCAGGAAAAAGTACTAAATTTAATTCCCAAGAAGCAAGCTAGGATAAAGGAACAACCTGGTGAAACTTGACATCTAGCTATAGAAATTGCGCCTTCTTGTCTCCCTTCTTGTCTCCCTTCTTGTCTCCCTTCTTGAATATATTTCTGTGCTACTGTTCTCATAAGATTACTTTTTTCTTCTTCCGATAAATATTTATCTAATACACGCACTAATTCTGACTGCCTTTCTTCTGGAAGTTTTGAGTCAGTGTACCATAAAAAATATCTTAAATAAATGTATCCTCTTTCCTTGTCTGCTGATATATGTAATATAAAATTTTGTAAGAATTCCTCCCAAAGTTTTATTATATCTCTTTGGTGAATATGTTTCAGCATGTACTCTAACATACCTAATTTTTTCTTGCATATGATTTCATCATCAGGCATAGACTGAAGATTAACTAGTGGATAATCCTCTGTTAAAAATTGCTTGGCCATAATTGGGTCTATAAATAGATCCCATAAATTTTTAGGAGCATCATACACTTCTTTCCCATTGTAAATTACCATATGATATACCAGCGGTAGTTTATTTTTTTCTTTTTTGTGTTTCTCACATAATAATAACTTTCACACGAACGTAAACCAGAAGCATAAGCATAATTTCTTATTTATCCAAATTTTTGAGGTGCGGAATGTGCGTTTTAAACTCTGATACCTGCTTGTTTGTTGATACTCGAGTTCTGTCAAAAACTAGTTTTACGATGGCCTTTGTATTAAGGTTAATTAACATATTTGGATCAAAAGATATATTGAAATATTCTTCTAGCATCAAAGATAATTCTAACATTTCTCTACATTTTTCGGGGAAAGGAGGATGAAAATCAAAATACTTTAATATCCTGCAAACTGCATGGTCAATGTCTTCCATAAGTAAGAAGTTTTAAATGTAAAATTCCCTCAATGATAATTCGGAACTTTATGAGGTTTATTACTAAGGAACATATCATAAAGTAAGTGCGTACACAAAACCAACATAAGTTTACGCTCTAGAAGAGTCATGGTTTGTTGATCTATAGTTGTATATTGTATGATTTTTAATGTCTTTTGTATATCCTTATAAGAGAAAATATTATATGCACTAATGGTTTCTTGACTTAAAAGAAAATGGTCAAAAAAAGCAGGTCGTTTTTGATTTAAAAAAATACGTATTATTGGGGCTGTATAACCTTGTTTTATTCTTCCAAAAATAAGGCGAGGAATAGTAGCATCGAATGCTAACCTTAATAGGTTCTTTTCCCTCATCCCAAACAAATGATAGTGATCTGGCAAACTTAAGGCATAGCTTATTAAAGCGATATCCAAAAATGGAAGTCTGCTTTCTAAAGAATGTGCCATCTCTATTTTCCCTCCTAAACATTGCAATACATATAAGGGAAAGGTTGTCTTTAAAAATTCCAATTGATTCTTTTTAAGAATACTTAATCCGGTCGTTTCCTCTGTTATCATATTCTCTTCGTATATTACACGGGGATTATTCATATATTCCGCATAAAAGTCACAAGAGAAAATGGCTTGTGTGAGTTGCTCCATCTCCTGAATATTGTTAATGGAACTTGGATAGTACCCATATCGCCTAACGAATGCGTCTTTCTGATTTTGGTGACTGATTGTTAAATCATATCCTTTTTGCGTCGGCTCAGTGTTTTCTACAAAACACTGCAACGCTCGTGCACGTTCTGGATAATTATCAATTTGATTTTTAATTATTTTAAACCAAGGATAACCTAAAAAAATTTCATCTGCACCCTCCCCTGTTATTACAATTTTAACGAAGTTACTCGCATGTTTAGCCAGTAAAAACTTCCCAACGAAATCCATGGTTTGTGCCAAACATTCTGAATGAAATAATGCAGATGGCAAGTTGATTGCTAAATCAAATGCATCAATCCAGAGAGGCTTGTGATCTGTTTTAAAGCAATTAGCAACACACCTACTATATTTTGACTCATCGTATCCTGGCTCCTTAAAACATAAGGAGAATGTTTTTACTGGATGTTCCAAGAGATTGTTCATAATAGCACATAGAATGGTTGAATCTAATCCACCAGATAAAAATATCCCTGGTTCATAATCTGCCATCAGTCTTTTCTTAACACTTGCTTTAAGCAGTGTTGCAACTTTTTTACTAGCATCAAACATAGCAGCTACTTGCTGTTTTTGTTTGGTATTGCTAACAATCATTTCTTTCAAAAAAGACCCATATCTTTTTTTTACAACACTTCCATTTTGTACTATTAAATAATGTTCTGGTTCTAGAATAGAAATTTCCTTAAAAAATGTCCGCTTTAGAGAATCTGCACGCATCATTTGATGAAAAACAGTTTCTAAATTAATAGAAGCAGAAATAGCAGGCAAACACAATAAAGCCTTCATTTCAGACGCAAAAAATAAGGTATTATGCTGAATAGTATAATAAATTGATTTCGTACCGAATCTATCTCTAGCAATAATGGAACATTGACGTATCTTATCATGAAGTGCAAAAACAAATTCACCATTTAATTGATTGAGTATTTTTATCCCATATTCTTGATATAAGTACAGCAATACTTCCGTGTCTGAATACGATTGAAATCGTATTCCTTTATTTTGCAATGCTTTTCTTTGCACTTCGTAATCATAAATTTCTCCATTGTATATTAAGATAATAGAACCATCCCTATTTTGCATAGGTTGCTTGCCATGTTGTAGATCCAATAGAGACAATCTTGTGAAAGAGAACCCAACCCCCGTTTGTGGATTGCAATAGATTGCTTGATCATCTGGGCCTCGATGCAAAAGAGCACGATTCATTGCATTTAAATCCTCTTGTTGAATGGTATACGAAGATCTATTTAAAGTAAAAATTCCTGCTATGCCACACATTAAACAATGATGATTATTTATATTGAAACATATAATATTGGAAAATAGACCTGTTATCTGCGTTATACCCAATTCTTTGTAAGGTAGAGAGGTTATACAACCTTGCGATATAGAGGACATTTAACAATACAGGAGTATGACCAAAAACAATCATTTTTCCATTTTTTTTCATACACCTAAGTAACTTTGGAAATAGATTGTATGCCTGCTTTCGATTTACAACCTCTGAATTCAGAAAACGAATAAACACAAAATCACAATATTCTTCTGGAACGCCAGGTTCTTTTGCATCTCCACAAATGGCTTGATCAAGAAAAGGGGCAGCATGAGCAACCATCTCACTGCTTAAGTCTTGGCCAATAGTAATACAATTAGGATATGCTTTTTTAATGGTATGTAAAAATAGTCCTGTAGAGCAAGCAGGATCATAAACTATTTTCCCATCCATTGCTTCATAGTGTAACCATTTTAGCGTATAAGTCCTAAGTGGAGCCTCCCCTTCTGCCAAATTATCTGCTCGCATAGGATTGAGAGACCACCCATTTACAGGAGAGATGCGTTCTAGACGACTGTCATCTAAAAAAACGAAGGGATGGTTGATATCAACCATTTGATTTATAGATATTTTTGAAAAAAGAGACTGCCTTTCTGAAGGAGTAAGGGGATAGTAGAAAACAGTAACATGCTTCTCACTATGTTCAAAATTGACTACTATACCAAAGAGCATGGATGGGGTAATTTGACTACAATTTAATTCCCTTAAATATCCCGATATTTTTCTTTCTGAGACCAATTTCCTACCAAAAAAACAGACGTTATGGTCCCAAACAGTAAATATATTTTGTGGTAGTTTGTTCCACGGCTCGCACCATTGCTCTATGTTGCGCGCACATATAGTTTCTACAACTATATCCTCTGGCTGTACAGAAGAAGGAATGTGCATTTTGCGGTATAATTGCAGTTCTGCTTGGAACAATTCTTCTGAAGGCAAGAACATTTCTTCCTCAACATAGAAAACCTCTTTCATTGTTTTTTTTTAAACACCGAAAAAATAATATACTTCCTGTTAGGAAAAAGGCTATGATTTTGCTGAGCCAAATCGCTTCGATACCACATCTTAGCCTGTAAATCAGTAGGTAACACATAGGAATGCCTACCAACCAATTGCTTAAAGTAGCTATCATAAATGGGAAAAACGTATCTTTTAATCCCCTTAGTAGTCCTAAGCCAATCGTATAGAAAGCATCCGTAAGTATAAAAAGAGCAGCTAAAAAGACAGAAGAGTGAATCAGGACATACCCTTCTAAGCTGCCTTTGTAGATTCCCATAAATAAGAAAGAAGTAGCGCAAACTATGCAACAAGCACATAGAGTGGCTACTATGCCAGCGGTGCCATAATATACTAAAATGGAGCATCGTTTCTGGCTAGAATCTTTTTGGTTACCATCTCCTACTACAGTAGAAGCTGCTAAAGACAAAGCCCACGTAATACCAATGGGTAAACTAATGATATTATCTAACAAGGCATTAGCACCTTTGTGTAGCGCTCCAAGTCCTCCTACCATTAAGCCCATGGTAGAAAAAAAGGCAAATTCCAGAAGTAACTGTACGCCAATAGGTGCACCCAATACAAGCAATTTTTTAATGCGTTGTACATCAAAAATGCTTGCTTGTAAAGCATCTTTAACCCGGACAAAAAGCGTTTCCCTTACATAGGGAAATAACATGATGGCCATAAATATTTTACTCAACAAAGTTGCTAGACCAGCCCCAATAAGCCCATTCGAAAAAAAACGCACAGGCCCAAATATCAGCAGATAATTCAGAACCACGTTGCACAAAAAGCCAACAAGATTTACTATAAGCAATGGTTTTGTACGCCCAATACCTTCTAGGTAGCGAGAAAAGGTATTATAGATCATGGTAGGAATTAAAGACAGGGCAAGACAGGGCAAGTAATAGACCACCATCTCTACTGCTTTTTTGTCTTGTCCAAGATAAGATAGCCAATGCATACTGTAGTACAGTAAAACACCAAAAAAAACCGACAGGAAACCATTAATAAGTAGACTGTTACGAAGCCATTGGCTATTTTCATACGATGCATTTTTATCATTGGTTTGCAATATAAAAGGTGTTAGCCCATAAGCCAATCCAATAGGAAAAGTAGACAGCACCACAAACAAATCGATGCTTATAGAAACAGCAGCAACTGGAATGATGCCCAAATGGGCAATCATGAATAGATCGGTAATCGGTATGAAATAATTGATTACAGTGCTACATAAAATGGGCCATGTTACTTTTAAATAGCGTTTCAGCATAAAAACAAATGATGACATGCGACTAGTCGATAGCATCCGACTTTAATTTAAATGGTTGAAAATCTTTTAAGTATTCAAAATCTTTAACCAACTGATCATATTGTGTATTGGCTATAAGTATACTCAAAGCAGTATGTTTACGCATCATTAAACACGTAGGTTTGGTCGTGGATTTACCAGCTTCTACCCTATACTTCATTGACAAAATTTTACTTTTGATTGTTGGAAGTAAAAGTTGCTCTACAATACCCGTTTTGGTTGGTAGTTGCAACCAGGCTGTATATATTTTTTCTTCCTTTTTTACAAGAATTGGTAATCCCATTTGGATGCTATAATCCATTTCAGTCAAATTTATGTTGAATGCGTTTTGATAAGCAGAACAAATGTCACCTCCTGGTGCGCGCAATTGTGTTTCTAAAAATACCACTTTACCACTAAAAGAATCCATAAACGCTTCTAAATGCATTACTCCGTTAGGAATAGGGGAAAATCGTTCAAAGGCACGGATGACCAACGCTGATAAATCATATAATGCTTTGTATTTCTCGTCTGTAACAGGCACAAGGATACTACCAAAACTTTTACCATCAGCACCAACATCCATACATGGATATGTATAGCGACTCACTTGGTTGAAAAGGATCTTTCCATTGTAAATAATGGAGTCACAATGGAATAAATTATTACGGTTTGATGGTATAAACGCTTCAAAGATAAACGGAATGTCTCTATTGTACGCTTTAAAAATCGCTTGAGGATTGTATGTTTTACACCATTCCATTAGTTCTCTCCGATTATTAACCTTTGTGACCCCTAAGGACGCTGCTAGATTGATGGGCTTGATGATAATAGGAAACTTTAATTTCCTATAGACCATATTCACATAACCATCTGGATTTTTTTTAAAACTTAAGCCATCGAATGCTAAAAACTTAGGATAGTGGATTCCACTACCCTTTAAACGTTTTTTTGATTCATACTTAGAACAAAATGGAGATATCTCATTGAGAGTCGGACCGGGAATATGCAAATGCTCTCTGGCACGAGCAGCAAGCTCGAAAATAGTGTCATCGTTTGTAACGATTCGAGCGTTCTTTGTTTCTTGTACCCGTTGTTTAACGGCTTGTATAATATTTTCAAGAGTAAATGCATCCAATACAACAATTTCGTCAAATCTTTTACGTTGCTCTTCCGTTAGTTTGTTACTAACCAATTGAGCGATTAGAATTAACCGACTGTCTTTTGGAACAAACTCAAAATTGCTTTTTAGTGGGTAATCTTCTGAAAGCACAAAATACTCCATGGAACCAGTTTTAGCTAATACTATATTAGCTGATAAAAGGTAGCCGCAAAAAAAGAAAAAATAAAGCAATCTATTTTTTTGTATCCTTCTTAAGATAAATTTATGTATAAACATCATGACCAAACTTCTATCTTAATTAGATTAAATCTATACCAGAATTCCTTAAAGCTTCTACTAATTTCCCGGTTTGAAGCAATGTCGCAACTTTGTTGATATCTTCACTCATACAACGATCTTGATCGAGTAATGGAACAAAGGAACGAACGAGTTCATAAACAACTTTTCCTTGGTTACTTAATAGTGACTTATTTTCAGCAATATCTATTGCTTGTACAATGCTTATGAGTTCAACAGCAAGGATATACCACGTGTTATTGATTATTTTTTGCGTATTTCTTGCCGAAAGCAAACCCATGCTTACAACATCTTGATTATCAGCATTTGATGGAATGCTTTGGATACTTGCCGGAGTACTGGCCAATCTATTTTCTGCTACCAAAGCTGTTGCAGGATATTGTGCGCCTGCAAGTCCACAACACAATCCTGGGTTGTTTTTAATCAGAAAATCACTTAGACCATTATTTAGATGCTTATTGAGTAGTCTATTGGTTCTTCGTTCCGAAAGCACTCCTACCTGCGTAATCGCTATCGAAAGAAAATCCATAGCAAATGCAACCGGCTGTCCATGAAAATTTCCACCATGAAATATTTCCTCGTTATTAAAAAAAAGAGGATTATCATTAGCCGAATTTAATTCTGTAATAAGAACCTTTTTCACATGATACAATGTATCCCTAATGGCGCCCAAGATTTGAGGAATACACCGCAAGGTGTAAGCTTTTTGTAAATAAACCGTTGTAGGGGTAACAGACTCTATCTTTTGCGTAAGCAAATCATTACAAAGCGATTTATGATCAGCAATCAAGTGAGAGCCTTGTAATAAGGTCCTTATATTGCACGCAGAATCTACTTGGCCTTGGTGTGGTTTGGCTAAATCATGTCCTACTGCTGCAAAGGGGCTACTAGAGGCGCGTTGACTTTCCAAGGCAATAGCAGAGATAATTTCAGCCGTTTGTACCTGAATAAAAGCATCGTATACGAGTAAGGAACCTATACCAGTCATAGCAGAAGTTCCATTAATGGTTGCCAATCCCTCTTTAAATTTCAAATCCAATGGGGTTATTCCAAATTGATTCAGAATTTTTTTTGTTTTTTCAGGCGAACCGTCTTTTCCAAATACAAACCCCTCTCCTATGAGCGTTATAGCAAGATGGGATAAGGGAGCTAAATCTCCACTAGCACCTAAAGAGCCTATTTGTGGGATAACAGGAATGATATCGTTATTTAAATAAAAGACCAACCGATCTATGAACTCCTCTCTTACAGCGGAGTATCCTTTTACTAGAGAATTAATACGTGCTAAGAGAATAGCACGTGATTCTTCTTTCGAAAAATAAGGGCCTACACCAGCTGCATGGCTTCTAATTAGGTTGTGTTGTAGTTCTGTTTCATGCTTCTTATTGATAAGAATATAAACCATCTCACCATAACCTGTAGTTACTCCATACACGGGAAACTCTTTATCGACAAAATTTTCTAATAATTTTCTGCTATTTTGGACTTTATGTATAGCATTATCGTCAATCTGAATGGCTGTGTTTTTACGGGCAACATCATAAACCATTTCTATAGACAAATGAGCCCCATCTACAATAATTTTTGTCATACGTGTAAGTACCTGTATCTTTTTATAGGTAAAAAAGCAAAGTGTAATTTAATATAATATTTATTTATCGTTTGATTAATAATCAAATACATTAATACTAATAGTGTATTCTGGAGCCAGAAGAGCCAGATGGAGCCAGTTTTTGCATTTAATCTGGCTCCATCTGATAATCATTATAATAGACCTGTTGCGTAAGTCATTTTACGCATAAATACATAGGTTTATGGAAAATTTGGAAAATACCTGAAAATATGGCTTCATATAAGGACTTCTAACAAGAGATCTTAGATCAAGTGATATCTGTAGACCCCCAATTTGAACATCGACTATTTTTTAGGACTTACGCAACAGGTCTAATATATTTAATATTCTAACCTAGAGTCAGATCATATTTTTCTATATATACTCGATTGGAATCAAGATATGGGATGGAAGACATAGTATATATAGTTGATTATGAATCTATTTTTACGCTTTTATAAGAACTAAAATCCGGCAACTTGATTCCGATTGAGTATATACCCAATAGCCCACATTCCGAACCAATTGGGTCATTGAAATTGCACGTTTTTTTGATTACTTGTAACAATCTTTTTAAGAAGATAGAGAATTAAGATATAAAAGTCAACAATCTTTTTAACGTATTTTTAAAAGAGGTCATACAAAGTAAGGATAAGTGTCAAGTTTCACCAGGTTGTTCCTTTATCCTAGCTTGCTTCTTGGGAATTAAATTTAGTATTTTTTCCTGAAATTGACTAGGTGTTTCTTTAAATAAGTTAGGATTTATTTTGTACCATTTTTCTACGGCTTGGTAGGGAGTTCGAACTTGTAATTCCTTCCTTAGGCTACCATGTCTTCTATTCAAGATGAAATAGACCAAAAAATGCATCAAAGCTGTTTGCATACTGCTTGTTGTAGCATAGCTCTCTTTTTTTATGGTATTTGCTTTAATAATTCCATTGGTTCTTTCTACCATCCCATTTGTTTGAGGCGTATAAGGTGCAGTGCATCTATGTACTATTTTATTTTTTTCGCAGAAATCATCTAATTTTGATGGTTTTATCTGACATTCGTGCGCCAAGATAAGGTGCATTAATCTTTCAGGTGCAAGTCCTGATATGGAAGGAGGAGCTAGCTCCACCATATAACGAGTCTTGCGTCTATCTAGGGTAACCTACTAGACGAAGCGTAGACAGTGAAACATTCGAGCCGAAACCAAATGGTGAACGTGATAGCCCCGATAGGATATCGTTGTGGAAGCTGATACTTTGAATGTAGTAGCAAGCAAAAGAAGTTTAACGGTCACACTAGCAAACATCCAATAAACTTCAACCACCGGGGTCGCAGGCGTCAGTGAGTTTGAAGAGATTAATGACACAACTTGGGAAGTCCTTATCACTCTTATCAATAAGATAAGTATTCAAGGCACAAGTGCTAACCCATGAGGCCATGGAAAAGGTATAAGGATGGCTGAGTCAGCCATAGTAGTGAAGAAACTCCGTAATGGGAGTGGAGCGAAGGGCAGGCAGAAGAATAAGAACGTAAAAGGGAAACAATGGCCGTACACAGCAAAGACGGACCAACATGGTCAATAAAACTTGAGCGTATAACGTTGCTATCATCACAAAATCAAGACATTAAGTTCAATAACCTTGGACATATCATTGATCTAGAGATGTTAAAGGAACAATATAGAGGATTAAGCAGTAAGAAAGCGGTTGGCATAGATGGCGTCACGAAGGAAGCTTACGGTAAAGATTTAGAAACCAATCTAAGACAGTTACTTACAAGCATCCGACGAGGCCAATATCAAGCCAAACCTGCCAGGATTACAGAAATTCCCAAAGAAGATGGAGGCAAAAGACCCTTAGTAATATCTTGCTTTGAAGACAAACTAGTAGAATCAGCAGTAAGCAAGATACTAAGCTGTATATTTGAACCCATCTTCTTAGAATACTCATATGGATTTCGTCCCCAACGCAATGCACATGATGCATTAAGGGAACTCAACAGACTTACGTACAAATTTGATAAAGGGGCTATAGTGGAAATCGATATAACACAATGTTTTAATACCATTCCCCATCAAGAACTGATGAACTTCCTAAGGCAAAGAATATCAGACAAGAAATTCTTGAAACTAGTGAAGAAGATGGTAGTCACACCGGTTATACAAGATAACACTACAGTACTGAATAAAGAAGGATGTCGACAAGGCTCCATAGTTTCACCTATCCTAGCCAATATATTCCTACACTATGTCATAGATAGCTGGTTTAAACAACTCAGTGAACAATACATACAAGGGAGGACAGGGTTAGTGCGTTATAGTGACGATATGGTATTCATCTTTGAGAAAGAAGAAGATGCGAAGAAATTTTATGAAGTACTCCCAAAAAGGTTAAACAAGTATGGGTTGAATATCAATGAATCGAAATCGCAACTTCTGAAGTCAGTCAGCACCCATGCAGCAACCCTTTCACAAGAGGGCAAGAAAATAAACAGTTATAATTTTCTTGGCTTCACATGCTACTGGGATAAATCAAGATTTGGGAAGGCCTGGAGACTGAAATATACCACGAGGAGAGATCGATTCACCGAGAAACTTAAGGGCTTAAGAACATATTTACGCGTCCAACTAAACAAACAAAATAAGACGCAAATATTGTACCAGGTCGTCAGAGTAATGAAGGGATGGATTAACTATCATGGTATATCAGACAACCAAAGGCGAGTAAGTTCGTTCATCCACCATAGCAAATACATCATACATAAATGGTTCAATAGAATGGGAGGAAAACGTACAACGACTTGGCAAAGACTGAGAGACATACTTAAAAAAGTCAACTTTCCAGAGAGCTGGAAAACTGTATCCATGTTCCCAAGGCCACAAATAAGGTGTTAAACCTATCTTATTTTTCGGGAGCCGGATGCGGTAGTTCCGCACGTCCGGTTCTGAGGAGGGGCCTAACCGAGTGATTGGTTAGGTCTACTCACACTTTTAACCCATATTAACCGCACTATTTGGTCATTTCCCTGCTGCTTGGTTTACGGCTTGTAATGCTGCTTCTGCTTTTGTTAATTCTTCTTTTGCTGCTGTTACTGCTTGTTGTGCTTTTTTTATTTCTTCTTTTTCTTTTGCTTTTGTTAATTCTGCTTTTGCTTTTGTTAATTCTGCTTCTGCTTTTGTTAATTCTTCTTCTGCTTTTGTTAATTCTTCTTCTGCTGTTTTTATTTCTCCTTTTTCTTTTCCTTCTTCTGCTGCTGTTACTGCTTGTTCTGCTTTTGTTAATTCTGCTTCTGCTTTTGTTAATTCTGCTTCTGCTTTTGTTAATTCTGCTTCTGCTTTTGTTAATTCTGCTTCTGCTTTTGTTATTTTTTCTTCTGCTGCTGTTACTGCTTTTTCTGCTTTTGTTATTTTTTCTTTTGCTGCTGTTACTGCTTGTTGCGCTTTTGTTATTTTTTCTTTTGCTGCTGTTGCTGCTTTTGTTAATTCTTCTTTTGCTGCTGTTACTGCTTGTTGTAGTTGTTCTATTGTTGTTGGTGCTGTGGTAGTACCTTGAGTCCTAGTAGACCCTCTCGTGGAGGATGTGCTATTTCCTGGTCCGGAAACAGTTTTTGTACCAGTACCAGTAGTCTTAGTATTAGTAGCGGAGGATGTGCTATTTCCTGGTCCGGAAACAGTTTTTGTACCAGTAACAGTATTAGTAGTCTTAGTATTGGTATGGGTTTCTGTTGGGGTCTGGGTTTTTCCTGCAGTTGGTTTCTCTTTAGTTTTAGTAGCCGTAGTAGCCGTAGTTTTGTCTTTTCCAGAGCAGTCAGCGCAGCCTGTCGGTAATGCAAGTAGCGAAAGATACCACAAAGGGTTTTTAAACAAGTAATTGATGCCTTTTTTTTCCATATAAATTAAAGATTAAGTCAAATAAAGATATGCCGGTATTTTTCTTTTGTTTTTTGCAAAAAAAGTAATTTCTTTCTTTTACTTCCCTAAGTTAGAAAAAATTTTTCTAAGTTTCTACGGACCCCTAACACCATTCAGCCTGCATAACTTGAAAATCATTACGTTCCTATTTCACTTTTGTAGCAATGAAACCACGAATAGCAGCAAAACAGGCAGCCCCTTTGGTCGTTCTAAATCCTCCTAATATTTTTGTTGTACTTTCATCCTACGCAAAACTTGTTCTGCTTGATTACTTCAATAGGAGATGTACCGTCGACTTTTCTGGGCATGTTGGATGGGATTTTAAAGATTGTTGGCATACCGTTCCGTGTATCGTTCCTTCTAGGGAAACAAAAAAGCCTGCTTGTTCGAGTACAAAAAGGGCATCGCGTAGGTTCTTATGCAACACAGTAGGGGGTAGCTGGGCAACAGGCTGGGTATGGGATGCAACCGGTGGTTCGTTTTTAGCCGGAATGGTAGGTTGGATCTGGGTTTCCTGAGGCATGGGTTTGTCCACAGCAGGCAGTTCCAACAACCGATACAAATTGCTCCATGTTTGACCACACGCCACCTGTCCCGGCCCCATCGGTTCAGGCATCGGTTTTATGGAGCCGTTAATGGGTGGGCGTGCGTGCAAATCTTTACCCGCGATCCGGTCGACAATGTTCCTAAAAATAGGGGCTGGTACTTCTGACCCAAAACGCGCATCCGTTCCCTGTGGACTATCTACTACAATAATACAGCTGTAGCGTGGGGCATCTGCCGGAAAATACCCTGCAAACGAAGTCAAGTGATCATCTGTATAGCATCCATTGACCAATTTTTGAGCGGTACCGGTTTTTCCAGCCACCTTGTAAAAGCCATGTTTGATCCGTTGGGCAAGTCCCTGTTCTACGGTTCCCTCCAACATTGTTTTCAGTTTGTGCAAAGTTTGTTCAGAGCAAATTTGTTCGTTCAGCACGGTAGTATGAAATGCTTTAATGACCCCACTGGCTGCCTTGATGTTCCGCACAAAAATAGGTTTTACCATTTTACCATTGTTGGCCACCGCATTGTATAAAACCAATATATGGAGCGGTGTTATTTGAAGGTTATAGCCTATGCAAAGCCAAGGCAATGCTACCCCATGCCACATCTTGCTTTTTGGGGTCACAATATAGGGTTTTCCTTCCCCTACCAACTCAATGCCCAATGGTTTGTGCAGCCCCAATTGCTCTAGGTATGCAATGAATTGTTGCGGGTCGGCCCCAAATACCTCTTGTATGGCCATGGAGATCCCCACATTAGAGGATTTTTCGAATACCCCTTGGAGGGTAAGTAGGCCATATCCCCCCTTTTTTACATCGCGCATCCATCTGTTGTGGTATTGAATCGAACCATTTCCAGTATCAATGGGTTTGGTAAGGGGCCAGTGGGTCTTTTCCAACAAAGCCAGCATAGAAGCCAACTTAAAAACAGAACCTGGCTCAACAGTTCCCTGGTTTCCAACTGCATAGTTATAGACTTCGGCATAGTCTCCAGACGGCATGCGCGATAAATTGGCTATTGCTTTGACAGCACCAGTGGCAACTTCCATTACGACTGCACAGCCATGTTTGGCATCGGTCTTTTCCAATACCGCCAGCAAGCTGCTTTGGGTAACATCTTGCAGATTGATGTCTAGGGTAGTTTCTAGGTCATACCCATGTATCGGAGCAATGCGTGTATTGGCATTGATTTCTTTCCACTGACCTCCTATGACTTTTTGGTAAAGCGCTTGCCCATCTATGCCCTTAAGCTCTTGGTCAAAGGCATATTCTAAACCGGTGCTGCTGCCATTGGCTCGTTGGGTACCAATGGTCCGTTTGGCCAAGGCCTTAAAGGGATTGTATCGAATGTATTGTTTCTCGAAAAGCACGCCTCCTTTGTATTTCCCATATTTAAATAGAGGCCACTGTTTCATCTCCTGTTTTTCTGCGTGTGTAATAGGCTGCGCATGCAACCGTACGTAGCGCTTTTTTTTCCGACGGGCGGTCCATATTTTTTTTTTGTACGTTTCGCGGGTTCCCTCTCCGTAGAAATGGGCCAATTTTTGGCAGAGGGCATCTAATTCTTGGTGCATGGCTGCATCCGAAGCAATAGTAGGGTCTAAGGCAACTGTATAAAAGGGAAGTGTCGTGGCAAGTAGGGCGCCATCATCGCCATAAATATTGCCTCTAGATGCTTTAATTGGCCTATATATCAATTGATTTGTTTTCGCACAGCTGCGCCACTGTTCTCCTTCCTTCCATAACAAAACGTTTATTTTCCATACAATGGCTATGGCAAGCAGCAATACCGATAGGAGTACGATCCTAGCCCGCAATAAGATTTCTTTGGTAAACCTCATGCTCATTCTGGATTTGCTTGAATGGTATAAGGAGGGACTTTGCTTTCTTGTATACCAAGGGGAGCAACCCGTTTGGCTACTTCCGATTGTTTGCTGGCAAACATATAGCTCGATTGTAATTCCATGTATTTTACGCGTAGATCGGCTACAATAGGCTGCAATTGATTGATTTGTTGCAGCCTATTTTCGTGGAAATGCGTATTCCAAATATACAACAATCCGAGAAATAAAAGAAAAATCAAACGCAACAAGTAGTAGCTCGAACGGCCATGTAGCTTGGAATGATCCAAGCGAAAATAGCGCTCGATTTGTCCAAATAGTGTATGGTTTTTATTGGTTTTGTAACTATTCTCTTCCATTGTATCGTATTTTTAACAGTTTGTTGCTCTGCAAATGTCTATACTAGCATGAAATGAAGATGCCGAATTCGTTATACAATCTCGCATCTTCATTTCATGCTAGTATAGGCCGTTTGGTTGGTCGGGAAACTGATGCGAGGGCAGCATTCCAACCAAAGACACAGAAACCAAGTTGTCAGCGTTATTCATTTTACAAATGTAGCCATTTTAGCATGCTCAATGCCATTGTATGGACCATGCCGTTGCTGTCTGGTTTCACTACGTTATCCCTACCTAATTTTAGAACGAATACAGGATTAGAAGGTTGCATGTGTTGATTTTTTTTTCTAAAATTAAAGCATGGAAAGGTTATTAAGCGCCTTTTTGGTTGTACGTCAGCTTAGGTTAGAAGGAACAGAGCTTAAGATCTGCATGCCTTGTACACCGTCCAATTCGTGAATGATCCCTAGGATGTTCCAAATCAATTCAATGGTGCTTCTCTTTTTTTATGGTGTCTATTGTGCACATCTATTCATGAGGGAGGGTATGTCCGTTCGGATGAAGTATTTAAAAAAAAAACAATAAAAATGTCTCATAAAATGGAAAAAATGTACAAAAAGCATATTCGTTCTACCATTGCTTTGCCTATTGCAATAGTATTCGGTATCACATCGGGATGCAATGGGTCTAGGCAAGCCAATCATTTTCTTTTTAATTCTTTTAAAAAGAAAAAAAATGCGTTTGGATTTGAAAAGGATGAGGATTTTACCTATAAAAAAATCGTTCCGCCCAAACCGCCCAGAACGATCAATTGGAACGGACTACCAAGCGATGATCCAGGGAAGAACTCGATTGTTATGGAAACCCGGGCAACTATTCCAGCTACAATAAAAGGTATCTGGGTACTAGGTTCAGATGAAGATTCTACCAGTTGCCTGCTGGTGGTGGAAAGACAGCAGGTCGCATCCATGACAAGCAAAGCGCATAATCCGGACAATCGGGTGGGATTTTTATTTTCGATTCCCAAACGGAAGCTGATTCCTGCTTTCTGGACCATGCTGGACCAAACCATTCAGGTGGCAGAACATTACAAACCTGGCACGTCTTGTAATTGTTTTCAAATAAGATTGCAGGATGAGCGATTAGGAGTAGAAGTGACTGGTTCTCTAGTGGATGCTTTGATTAAGCAAACCAGGAAGTTGGATTACCGAGAGGTGTTGTCGGATGCACAGGAATTAACTGGATGGACGCATTTTGATACTTCTACCAGGATAGACTCCTTTGAAAGAAAAAATACTCCGTGTGGAAAGGGCGTAGAGCTTAATGGGTTCTTGGGAACCAATGATTTAAAGAAAGAGGATCGTCTAAGCTTAATTCTCGCTAAGGAACGAGATCCATTCGCATTCGTACAAAGTGTGCGGAAAGGTTTATTTCAATCTACCAACTGTGTCACACACGTACAAGGACATGTTATTTGTCCTGTTTCTAATAAACGTAAGAATGGTTTCATTTCTGTTAATGTGGATAAAAAAGAGTTAGATGGTATTCTTTTGAAAGAATATCCCGTTACTTATGGTTGTGTCCAAAAAGATACGTACAGAGTCACTCCGAAAGGACTCCGTAAAGCCACCCAGGTATCTTTGTTCGAACTAAAACCGACTGCTAAAAAACGAAAGGCTGTAAACCGTAGTGTTCCTGCTATGTTTCCTTACAAAGAACAAGAACATATATACGATATGCCGTATGCGAATAATTCCGGTATACCGTATGAGTTTAATCATAAGCTCTTTTAAGGCTGTATATCCTTGATCGCATTCAAGTTGCGGGTTTCCATGCTGGTTCGTACTGCAACCTACGCCTTTGAAAAAAGGAGTGCATAGAAAGCATGCTATGGCTTTCCAACTCCTTTTTTCAATCGGCGCTAGATTTTATAGCTGAAACATGTATTATTTTTACAAATAGGAAGTAAAACTAGGAGGGTTACTGGAATAGATTTTGACTGACATAGTCGTAAAAAGCATAAGTACCCCCCTTTGTTTACATTTGCTTTGAACAAATTGCTGAATGTGCTAATAATAAATACTATTAGCATCATTGTACTATAAGATAAAAGAAATTTAACTATGAGAAAAATAATAGGAATATACTCGATCGGAATCAAGATTCCGGATTTAGGATCTGAAAATTATCGTTAATTCTGGTATCCATTTTAGGCTTTATCTCCTCCCAAGTATGGGTAAAAAAATGCATAATAGCCTCTCGAAACAATTTAAATGTAGGA
>DATGWI010000043.1:0-8957 GCA_035299565.1 Amoebophilaceae bacterium
CCTACTTTTAAATTGTTTCGAGAGGCTATTATGCATTTTTTTACCCATACTTGGGAGGAGATAAAGCCTAAAATGGATACCAGAATTAACGATAATTTTCAGGTCTTAAATTCCGCATCTTCATTTTAATTGAGTATATCAACCATGCATAGGCATAGGTAAGCTTTTTTTTTGCAACCGCTGTATCTAATTGATGCTGTGCAATGGAAAACCAAATGGCTCTATGCTATAAGATTTAGCGACTGAACTAATATGAAACCAACAGCAAAAGACGGCATTCCATACCATGCGAGAGAAATACCATGGTAGAAAATGAACCAATGACAAATTATTGAACTTAAGTTTAAGCTTAGCTTAAATAAATGAATTATGTATGAATACAAAATCAATTTACTCAAAAAGCATATGAAATCCAAACAAAGCAACCCAATGGAAGCTATCAAGCACCTATTTGGAAAACAGATCGTATGTGGTTCCATGCTTTCCCTCCATGCACTTTTATTGGCAGGGAATTGCCAAGGAAGCGGTATGGTCCTTCAACCATACAAAGCAGGTACAGAAGGACAGCAAATCGATGCCTTAACACAAACTCAGAAGCAAGCTGCATCAGCAGGTGTATTGGCTCAAAACCAAACGCAACCGAAAACACAAACACAAACACAAACACAACCTAAAAAACCACAAGCAAAAACAGAAGCTAGAGATGCATTAGCACAGGCTCAAAAACAAACTGAAACTGCATGGACCAGTTCATTAGCACGAATGCAACAAAATCAAGATAATTTAATACGTATAGTAGGAGAAACACTAAATACATTGTTAAATAATGCATTTCTAAGCAAACAGACAGAAGTATTGTCTGTTACTGGGCAATCAGCGGGGAAATCCACGTCTGTTACTGGGCAATCAGCAGGGCAATCCACACATAGTAACAGTAATAACTCTGTTCCTACACAGGATCCAAGTAAAACGCAACAGCTATCAGCATCTATAGTAGATGTACCACCACCACCACCATCCCAAAAAACGAGTTCAGAAAACTCTATTCGAAAAAGTGAATTCCAACCTCCATCCAAAACTCCATTCCTAATAGAATTAGAAGAGGCAGTAGAAAAAAAACGATTAAGACTGGAATTGAATGCTAAATTGAATAAAGATGATCCACCAAAAACAGAGGATCAAAAAACAGAGGATCAAAAAACAGAGGATATGCCACTAGTTAGTTCTATCGCATAAGTCTCCTATGGTGTGTAATTCGAGATTGTCTATATATACAGCAGATACTGAATAAGCAGAAGAAAAGGCAATACGCATGATGCTAAAAGTTTTTTGAGCTGTTTTCATACAGAGCAAGGGATTGTTCTATAGAGCAAGTAATGACCCAAAACACAAGGTAAGAAAGCCGCTTGCGCAGAACAACCTACTCCAACAAGACATTCGTAGGAATTTGTATACATGGTTCAAAACAGATGAACAAATTTTTTTAAATTTGTTAAAGACAGGTAACATACCCAAGGAATGCATATACTCGATCGGAATCCAGTTTCCAGATTGCATCCCTACAAAACGATCCTTCTTCCTTCGTACTTTTGTTTGGATACACAAAAATAGAAAAATCAAGCACTGATGGAAAAAAGGAGGTGGAAAGCATTTGGTAAAGAACGGAAAAAGAAAAGAAGAAACGATTTGCAGTATGGACCAAATGGGAACCCGTCTCTTGCATTCGATCCAGTTTACACACTTAAATGGGCGGTCCCCAATAAGGTTCTTTCAGAACAAAGTGATGGTTGAAGCATTGGTACCTGTATAAAACGAGCATAACTGTACCATATGATAGAAAAATTAAAAGCCATCAAAGAACGATTTCATGAAGTGGAGCAAGCGATTTACGCGCCAGACACCTTAAAAGATATGAAGGCCTACTCGGCCCTCAATAAAGAATACAAAAAGTTGTCTAAGATTGTGGAACTCTACCAAGACTATGAACAGGTTTTAGCCAATCTAAAAGAAGCAAAAGAACTGTTGTATACCGAAAAAGAAGAGGCATTTCGAGAATTGGCCAAACAAGAGCTGACCCTAGCACTTGAGAAAAAAGATGCCCTAGAAGATGCATTGCGGAATGCGCTTATTCCCAACGATCCCAATGACAGCAAAAACATCGTGCTCGAAATCCGAGCAGGCATCGGGGGCGATGAAGCCGCTATTTTTACCGGAGACCTCTTTCGCATGTACAAGCGTTTCGCAGAAAAAATGAAATGGGAATTTGCCGTGGTAGATGTTTTGGAAGGCACGGCTGGTGGGTACAAGGAAATCATTTGCACGGTCTCGGGCGAAGATGTATATGGGATTATGAAATACGAATCAGGGGTACACCGGGTGCAACGTGTGCCAGCTACCGAAACACAAGGACGCATTCATACTTCAGCAGCTAGTATAGTCGTTTTGCCAGAAGCAGGAGAAGTAGAGGCAAACTTGGATTTAAACGATGTACGTAAGGATACGTTTTGTTCTTCTGGTCCAGGTGGACAATCGGTCAATACAACCTATTCTGCCGTCCGCCTTACCCACATTCCTACCGGAATCGTGGTTTCCTGTCAAGACGGTAAGTCACAGATTAAAAACTACGAAAAAGCGTTAAAGGTATTGCGCTCTCGCATTTACGACCAGGAAGTAAAAAAACAACAAGAAGCCTTGGGTATAGAACGCAAGTCTATGGTTAAAAGTGGCGACAGAGGAGACAAAATTCGTACCTATAACTTTCCGCAAGGCCGTGCTACCGATCACCGAATTGGCTATACCGAACACAACCTGGCTGCCATACTAGATGGCGCTTTATCAGACATGATCGAGGCATTGCGTATCGCAGATAATACCCAAAAGTTACAAACCGGAACGCAGCAGCTACGGGAGTAAAACCCTTTTTGAAAAGAATAAGACAGCATTATTTTGTTTTTATTGAAAATAAAGAGTAAATTTGTATTCATCCAGTCAAAACATTGTTTTCTTTGTGTTGATCTCGTAGCTCAGCTGGTAGAGCATCTCCCTTTTAAGGAGAGGGTCCTGGGTTCGAGTCCCAGCGGGATCACTTATCTGTTCCCAACAACCTACATCCCGTACCAACAGTCTATACTCAATTAAAATGAAGATGCGGATTAGCGTCCCTGCAACACCGTCTTTATTTCTCCGTACTTTTGTTTGGATACACAAAAATACGAAAATCAAGCGCTGATGGAAAAAAGGAGGTGAAAAGCACTTGGCAAAGAGGGGAAAAGCAGAACTCGTCCTACGGGCTCAGACAGCTGTTTTCCTTTTCCTCTTTGCCTGCACGCTTTCTATGCACGCCTTTTTTCAAAGGCGCGTTTTCCGGTACGGACCAGATGAGAACCCGCAACTTGACTCCGATTGGGTATATAGGCATAAAGATGCCGGATGGCAGGTTGGCTCCTCTTTTTTTAAGCCATACGAATTCGTATATTTACACTTAACATTGGCTTGCTGTGTTAATTTAATTACGGGTGTGTTGCATCTACACCACACCCATTAAGATAAAATACCATTGTTTCATTGTCCGGTAGTGTAATGGCAACACGTCTGGTTTTGGGCCAGAAGATTCTAGGTTCGACCCCTAGCCGGACAACACTTGTAATGTGGTAACAGGATATTGGCTGTCGCACCTATACGCAGCAAAGTGCACCTTGACACGCATGTTTTCGTATGGGAATTGGGGCAAAGGCTCTTTAAAAAAAGCAAACATTCATTTTTGATATATGGCACATACACATTATAAAAGAGGAATCCTCCTTTCGTTTTTCTTGGCATCGACTGCGCCCAGTTTAACAGCCAAAGCACTTGTTCCAGACACCAAGAAAACCAAAACCCTGGTCGCCCAAAAAAAGGAACAGTTACCCAAAAAGCCTAAACAGCCAAAAAAAGCACCTCCTGAAGAGTCCAAAGACAACAATCAACGTGCATTGGAAGCAGCAAATGCGCTTAACAGAGCGCTCTTGGAGCAAAAACTGTCCAGTCTTGTAGCCCAGATTGAGCAATTGCGTCTGGAGAAAGAACACCAACGCTTGCTCAGCGAAATAGAAGAAACAAAAACGCGCAAGGAACACGAAGCATCCATCCGAGCGTTGCAAATGCAAAAAGAAAAGCTGATGGCAGAGCTAGAGTTGGCACAAGTTGCGTTCAACAAGCAAATTGCAGCAGAAAGCATTAAAATTGCAACGTTAGACCGGGAAGCACTGTTACAGAAGAGCCAGGCGCAAGTGTTGCAAGAGACCAAGAACCGCCTACAAGCGGAAATTGCGCAGCTACAAACTAAAGTAGAGCGAGACAAACACCTAGTGCCGCAACCCGTTTACTTAAAAAATCCTTTGCGCAAGGCAGACAATGTATTGGTGCTTTCAGACCGTTGCATCGAACTCAATACAGAGATTATGCCTTGGTCCGCGAATTACGTCATCGATCAAATACAATATTTCAACAACAAAGACACCACGTATCCTATATTTCTTGTTATAGATATTTGTCCAGGTGGATCGGTATTGGCCGGATGGGACATTTTGCAAGCCATGAAGCACAGCAAAGCACCTGTTTATGTAGTAGTAAAAAAGTATGCGGCTTCCATGGCAGCCATACTTACTACCCTGGCAGTCAAGTCGTATGCATACCCCAATGCCGTCATTTTGCACCATCAACCTACTTCCTCTGGCTGGTGTGCCCAAAATTTACGCGAACGAGAAGAAGCATACAAAAGACTGGCCGAAACGTGGCAACGTCTAGGAGGTGCTGTAGCGAAAAAAATGGGCATATCACTCAAAGCATTTGACAAAAAACTATACGAAAAATCGATGTATGGAAATTGGAAGGCATATGGAAATCAGGCACAAAAGATCAAATGGGTAGACGTAGTCATCAATGGAATAGACGACACAGCGTTAAGCAGTTTGCCAGATTCAGATAATTATACCTGGGAAAAGTACAGGAAAAAGGTCTATGGACTCCAACCCGGCCAAACGGCCTCTATGGAAGAGGAACAGTATTATGCGTTAGCCCCCCATGACTATAACTATAGCTACCACCCAGCCCAGAAAGCACCAATAAAGGCACAACAAGGCACACGCTAAAAATAAAGGCAATTGTACATGAATAAAAAAAAATATTTTTCAAGCGGTTGGATGATGGTTGTTTCCATGGCATGGTGTGCTGCAAAATGCCATAATAAACATTATGCTCCAGAAGAGGCTGAAGCATATTATACCCACAATCCTTATGTACCACCGTCGTACACACCGGAAGAATTTGAAAAAATGCTGGTCATAAAATCTCCTGAGGAGATTGGGGAGTTCAGAAAAAAGTTGGAAAAACGGCTGCCTCAATGGACTTCTAGTGGTACTGAGCCTACTCCTTTTGCGTTGTGGCAAAACTACCGCCAACAGGTATTGTCGGAACTCGAAAAGGGTTCTGATCGTCTAACCCATTGCTACAACCAGTGGGGCGCTTTGTTGCAAACACCAAACGAAGCAACAGAAAAAGAAGTTGTGGAAGCCTATAAACAGCTACAAGCCGATGTACATGCGCAACAAAGGTTGCGTTCCTTTGTGCTAAAGCTGTACAACCATCCCAATAGTTTCATCTGTTCAGAATCAGCGTTGGCTTACCAATCCTTGATCTGTTTTATTATAGAAGATAAAAAAAACATGCTGCACTTACAGCACTTAAGGCAAAAACAGCTGCATAGCAACTTAAAACAATGGAAGAAAGATGGTCATCCCAGTGGAGTAGCGTTGTGGAAGATGGTGCAAGAACAGCACTTTAAGAAACTAAAAGAAAACGCGGTCCTATTTCAATACCAGAAAAACCTGGAAGCTATTGAAAAATGCTTGGTAAGCATCGATCGACTGGTTCAAGAACCTGATAGCTTAAGCTATGAAGCACTGCAATCCACCATACCCCATGGATTAACGCAACTGGATGTCATTTTAGCTGAAGCATCGTTAAAAGAAGAAGGAGTTGTAAAAGCGCTTAAATTATACCGTAACCTTATAAAATTATAAGCGTGGTATAGACCTTAGGGGATACCAATGCGGCTTTTCCGCAGCAATCTATGAACCAAATTCATGATTTATTGCAAAAATATTGGGGCTATACTACCTTCAGACCTTATCAAGAAGCAATCATCCGAAGCATCCTAGCTGGACGCGATTTGTTGGTATGTCTACCAACAGGTGGTGGAAAGTCGCTTTGTTTCCAACTACCTGCCTTATGCAAACCAGGGATAACCCTGGTTGTCACGCCACTTATTGCATTGATGAAAGACCAAGTTGAACAACTGGTAAGGCGTGGCATTCAAGCAGAAGCAATTTTTTCAGGCATGTCTAGTGCAGAACTCGAACGTCGGCTAGACAACTGTATATACGGACCTGTTAAGTTGCTGTACGTTTCGCCCGAACGACTGCAAACGGATCTCTTTAAACTTCGAGCGGCTCGCATGAACATTACCACGCTGGTAGTAGACGAAGCGCATTGCATTTCGCAATGGGGATATGACTTTCGGCCTTCTTATCTAGAGATTGCGCATTTTAAGTCCACCATCCCAAAGGCAAATGCAGTAGCCTTGACGGCTACCGCTACCAAAGCCGTCAAGTTAGACATTCAAGAACGGTTGCAACTCCACAATCCGCAGCTCTTTGCCCAAACGTTTTACAGATCCAATTTGGTCTACTGGGTCCGAAAAACGGACCAAAAAGAAGCTCAGCTGATCAAAGCCCTACAACAATGTACGCGTGGATCTGCTATCGTCTACGTGAATACCCGCAAACGAACGCAAACCATTGCGGCTCTTTTGACCCAAAAAGGGATCTCGGCAACCTTTTATCATGCGGGTTTGTCTATGGCAGACCGCCTGCATAAGCAGGCACAATGGATTCAGAACGAACGGCGGGTGATGGTGTCCACAGCCGCATTTGGCATGGGCATTGACAAACCAGATGTTGCTCTCGTGATACACCTAGATTTACCTTCCTCGCTAGAAGCGTATTGCCAGGAAGCGGGCAGAGCAGGACGCGACAATGCAGCAGCCTATGCCTTGCTTTTTTACGACTTGCAAGATATTGCCTTGTTGAAACAACGTTGGAAGGAAAGCTATCCCACTATTGAGCAAGTCAAAAAAATATACCAACAGCTTGTAAATTACTATAAAATAGCCATAGGATCCCATGCATTGGCAACTTATGATTTTGATTTCCAAGATTTTAAAAAAAACATGGGGCTTCATGCCAAAGAAGCCTATTACGGATTGAAGGTGTTGGAGTCAGAAGGCTTGATACAACTCAACGAAGCCTACTATCAGCCCTCAAAACTTTTTTTGTTGCTTGATCGGAAAGAGTTGTACGATTTTCAGTTGCGGAATCCTTCTTTTGACTTGGTTATCAAAGGAATTTTAAGACTTTATGGTGGTGAATTGTTTGTGTCCTATTGCACCATAGCAGAAAAAAAAGTAGCTCAGCTGATCCAACTGGGGGAAGCAATGGTAGGCGAACAGTTGCATGCGCTGCATCGCTTGAAGGTCGTGGAATACCTTCCGCAAAAATCGAATCCACAAATTACGTTCTTAACGCCACGGTACCATGCTACAGCTTTGCCGCTCAGCACCGATAAGATCGAACAAAAAAATGAAGCTGCGCGCAAGCAAATAGCATCGGTTATTCATTACATCACCAACCAACGCCTATGTCGTCTAACCCTGTTGCTGGAATACTTTGATGAACCTCCTCTTGTCTGCCACGCATGCGATTGTTGCAAACAAAATGCAGCTCAAAACAGGCCGCAGCAGGAGGTTGAAAAAGAATGGAAAGCCTACCTGATGGATGTTCTTTCAAAAGGAAGTCAGGACCTCAAAACGATCCTATTGGCTGTTCGTCCTGAACAAGAACAAGATGTATTAACTACCATCAGGCATTTGTTGGAAACAGGGGAAATTTACTACATTACATCAGGGCGGTTACAGCTGCGCACTGTAAGTGAAACCATATAGGCTTGGCCATAGAATGTGGTAGGGATGCAATGGTAAGCGCTCTGTACAGCAAAACGGTACGCTACAACAGCTGTTTGAAGATTTCAATATGGAAAAAAACGCCAAGTGGACGTATAGTAGGTTGGATTTCAAGCATCTAAGAACGGTTTTGCTAGACAACCATCTCCTGCTGCTTGTCGAACAAAACTGTTCATTAGAGCCCCAATGTGTCTCAAGTTAGGCTTTTACTGGTTCCCTATTTGCTTTGACATCTAGCACACTGGCTCGAATTTCTTGTGCAATTTTTTTCAATTCTTGCATGCCTTTACGGACACGCGTTCCAGCTGCTTTATTGTCTTTTTCGTAAAATTTGTGAAATTCTTCTTTCAACGAAAGGACTAATTGTTCTACTTCTTCGTATCGATTCATTGTATTATTACTTGTTTAATAAACTGTCTTTTGATATTTTTTCTACCAATCGCATCCATTGCCAGCAGTTCATAACCTTATGTTTTTGCTGTACATGGAACTGCTTTGCGTATCTCTACGGGGTGATTTGTATACCGTATGCCTAATCCTGGCACGCATGTGCAATAGTTGCTTTCTATAAATCATTCGTATTGTAACGAATATTCTACTTCTTAATATATAAAAATTTGCCATCAATCAAAAATTTCGGCTTCCCAAGCCCAACTTAATTGGTTGTATAGCGTAGGGATCTGGATTTTGGTAGCAACCTCCTTAAGAAGTTTATGCGCATCTGCTCTTTTTAATACCAGACTTTTAAAGCAATAGAATCTATATACTCGATCGGAATCAAGATTCCGGATTTAGGATCTGAAAATTATCGTTAATTCTGGTATCCATTTTAGGCTTTATCTCCTCCCAAGTATGGGTAAAAAAATGCATAATAGCCTCTCGAAACAATTTAAATGTAGGA
>DATGWI010000044.1:0-6309 GCA_035299565.1 Amoebophilaceae bacterium
AGCATTTAATTTGGAGCTAGAACCGCCATTACTCGGGCTTAGCTTGGTTGCTGTCCGATACTCCTCTATATGTCTTGATACACTCTCTATGCGTATGAATAAAGCTTCTGCTATCTCTTTATGTAGCCAGCCTTTATGGAACAAAAGAACGGCTTTAATACGGTCAACGATCCGCTTATCACGTTCTTTTTTTATGGCGAAGCTCCAACAAGTGGAGATCTTCGGTAGATAACCCAATACTCATGGCACAATGCTACGAATTTTTTGGAAGACTGACAAGGCATCTTCATTCCGATTGAGTATAGATGAGTTTTGGGACTACGTTAAAAAAAACGAAATAAGCTATGGATATGGGTTGCTATATGCAGAAAAACAAAACAAATACTTGCCATTTTTTGTGGTAAACGAACTAAAGAAGCAGCCAGAAGCATCTGGTCTTTGATAAAAAACTTGCGTCCTAGAACTGTTTTTACAGACAAATGGTCAGCTTATCGAGGCATTTTACCCAAACGTAAGCATGTCGTTGGCAAGCAATATACACAAGCTATTGAAAGTATGAATGCTACTTTTCGTCACTATTTATGCCGTTTTAGACGAAAAACCAAGGCTATTCTAAGTCTAAACGCATGGTTGAAATTACTTTAGCACTTTTTACTTTTAGAAAATCTATTTTTTGATTAGCAATCCCTATGACTAATACAATTTTAACGATAATTTTCAGGTCCTAAATCCGGCATCTTGATTCCGATCGAGTATAGACTACCTCAAATTCAAGAATATATATGACATACAATTGGCCATAGGCTACAACAACGGCACCGCTTACAAGCATCTAAAAAACTGCTTCATATTCCCTCTTAAAAACAGCAATAATGAAATAGTCAGCTTTTATGGCAGAAGCATCACAGACCATCCCGAACAAAGACCCTTCTATTTGTCTCATCGAAAAGGCCTCTATTCCGGTTATCCTCAACCAGAGACCACTAAAATCATTCTAACCGAAAGCATTATAGATGCCACTACCTTACTTCAATACACAGACTATCCCGTATTGGCCCTTTATGGCACCAATGGCTTGAACCCTGAACACCTTGCCGCTTTACAAAGCTTAACCCATCTCAATGAGATTATCCTCTTCTTTGATGGCGATGCAGCAGGTCAAGAATCCACCCAAAAACACAGTCTTCAACTCCACCAAGCGGAGTTCCCAGAAATCACTATAAGTCAAGTTAATACACCAGACCAGAAAGACATCAATAGCTTGGTACAAGGCCATCAACCAGCAATCTTAACCGACCTTATAGCAGCAAGAGCAACTGTTTTTTCTTTTTCAACTGAAAATCCAGCAGCAAGCGTAAATACCTTTTCTTTTTCAACTGAAAATTCAACTGAAAAGGTCGAGTGCCTCGACACGCCCTTAACAAAACCCATATCCTCACCTCTGAACACCTCACAACCCGAATACATCACCTGGCAGTTTGCACGTAAATTTCAACTTCTGCCTCTGTAGCTATTACTTTGAAACACCGCACGTGCTGCTCTTGCACCAGGTCCTTTTTTTACTTATGTTAATACGTAAGACAAGCCATGCATGGATGCTACTCCAAATGTTTCCAGTTGGGGCATATCACATGTATGTTCTTATCTTGACCCGTTGAGGATCATCCAAAAACGGTTCTTGTAAATCTTGAGCTGTCTATTCAAAACAAAAAACAAAAAACAATCCTATGAACCGTATCTATTCTATGCTACATTTGCTTTGTATCTCTATAGTAGCAATGGGGTGTCCAACCGTCGAAAGAGAAAGTGCCTTGCAACCTGCAAAAAACACAGAAAGTAGAGAAGAAGGTAATGTTGAATTTAAACCTAAGAAGCCCAAGATTGAGGCTTCTCCGCACTGCTCCGAGCAAGGTCCTAATCAACAAGATCTTAAGCAAGACCCTGAGCAAGTAAAAAAGCTTCCAATGCCAGAAGAAAAAGTAATAGAAGAGGAGGGGCCGAAAAAAGAAACCACTTCTGCTGCTGCTACTGCCCCCAAACTTTCCAATGCCGGCTCGAATACTGGAACAATTTCTCCTACTGGTTCATCTAAAACAGGAAAAAAGGATACGGTTTCCTCGATTGAGCATCCTGTTCTTATTGGATTGTCTACGCTTTCTAACGGCGTTCCATTACAAAATCTTGAAGACACACAAGAACAACAGGCCAAAGAAAAAGCACAAGGGGCTGTTAAAGAAGTGGAAAATATTGCCGTAGCTTTCTCTAAAATGGTACCAGAAAATATTAGAACTCTGACTAGCGAAGTCAATTGCTCTAGTAGTGAAAAGAAATCGAAAGCAATACTGCAGAAGTATGAAAAAAGTTATCAAGCTGGACTTAAAGATCCCGAAGAAAAAATCAAGCTTGCCCAAGCATTAGTAAAAGAATTAGAAGAAAAATATCCGAATAATACGAATATTCAGTCTTTCCGAGCAGGATTGAATGATTCTAGCGCAACCATTCAAAATGAGAAAACTAAGTTTGGTAATACGGTAAAAAACTTAGGGAAACTACTTGGCATAGGCAAATAAGCAAGCGTTATACAAACATAACACAATGAATCAAATAGGTATTCGAACTGAATGAAGATGCCGGGTGGCTCTATCTAGTCCGCCCTGCACACCCCGCCTTGCGCAAGGGTGTGCAGGGTACTACGCAAATACGACCCATATATTCCCCTCTTTCCCAACGATGGGAACTCCCGGGTATGCCCTCTCAGTAGGCTCGGTAGGACAAAAGACAATTTCTGCGGCTGCTGTTACGTCTTTCAGGTCTTGAAGCAAATCTTCGGCTAGCGGCGTACCCGGAATGGTTAGCAAGGCAATGGGCGCTTTAATCGAATATTGTCCCTCTGCTTTCGCTTTGCGTACCAGTCCAAGTAGGTTCCTGAGCCGTTCTACCTGTTGCAACTGTTGTTCCGACAATGCTGCTTGGAAGGGCACATTGGGCCAACTTCCTCTTTGGTGTATGGAAGGTTTGTGCGGGTACATGCCATGGGAAAGGGCTTCTGTAACATGCGGTAAAATGGGTGCAAAAAGTTGCAACAAACGGTAAAAAGAATGGTACAACGTTGCCACCGCACTGTATTGCCCTACTGGATCGGTAGCTGTCTCGTTGTAGGCCCTTGATTTACTTATTTCGAGGTAATCATCGCAAAATACCGACCAAAAAAATGTTTCTACTACCTCCAATGCTTCGGTGTAGCCATACGCCTGCCAATAGGTGTAGGCCTGCTCAATCGTCTCTTGTACTTTTTGCCAAAGCCAACGGTCTAGGGTATGGGTAATGGAAGCGTGAAGCATCTCTCCAGACTGGGTTTGCAGCTGTGGGTCATTTGTATTTTGGACATGTTGTACAATGAATTTCCCTGCATTCCATAACTTAGTAACCAGGCGTTTTCCATTTTTTAGCACATTTTCGCAATAGCAAGTATCGGCACCCAAACGGGCATGTGCAGACCAATAGCGTATCACGTCGGCACCGTATTGAGCCAAAAGAGTCTCTGGAACAATGACATTGCCCTTCGACTTAGACATCTTATTTTTGTCTGAGGCAAGGCACCAGCCATGAATCATAATGTTTTTCCACGGAAGCGATCCTTCATGTAGGTGTGCTTTGAGTAGGGTATAAAATGCCCATGTCCGAATGATTTCATGTGCTTGGGTCCGCAGGTCCATGGGAAACAAGCGTGCATGACGGTCGTAGTCGACGGCAAACGACGGGGTAATGGCATGGGTAGCGAGTTGCGGAGAGATGCTACTGGTAGCCCACGTATCCATCACATCGCAATCGGGCTCTACCTCGGCTCGGGTGTAGCCTTTGGGTAAGTCTGTCAGCGGATTCACAGGAAGTTGGTCTAGCGTAGCCACCAAAACTTTGCCTTCTTCGCCTGGCCGTTTGGAATACCAAACTGGAAAAGGAACCCCGAAATAACGCTGTCGACTGATGCACCAATCCCACGCAATCCCTTGGATCCATGATTCCAATTGCTGCTTTCTGCTGGCTGGGTGCCAGTGCAATGCATCTGCTTTATCCAACAACGCTTGTTTGTGGGCAATGGTGCGTACAAACCATTGCGGTAAGGGCAATAGTTCTAGGGGAGCACCTGAGCGTTCTGCACACTTTATGGTCTGAACGATTTCCGTTTGCTCAACCAAGCATGCCTGTTCCAGAAGCAACTCGACCACCTTTTTGCGTGCTTCGTTCACTTTCAATCCTTGCAGGGGACCAGCTGCTGCTGATGCAAGGATCCCCTCTTTGTTTAGCATAACCTGCAGGGGCAATTGGTGTTTTTTCCACCATATAACATCGGTTTGGTCTCCAAAGGTACAGCACATGACCAACCCGGTACCTTTGTCGGGTTGCACCAATTCGTCTGCTAAAATGGGTACCCGCTTATGAAACAGAGGCGTAATGGCATGTCCATTGGCCAAGTGTTGGTACCGTTCATCTGCTGGATGGTACAACAGCGCCACACAGGCAGGTAACAATTCTGGGCGGGTGGTAGCAATGGCCAGCGGTTGATGGGTGGATGCGTGTTGAAACAGTATTTCGTTGGTATATGAGATTCGTTCCTTGTCCTCTACATCTGCTTGAGCCAGGGCCGTCTGATCGACCGGATCCCACAAAATAGGCTGTTCACTGCGGTATATTTCGCCTTTTTCCAGAAGGGCTAGAAAAGACATTTGAGATAGTTTGCACGACAGGGGACTAATGGTTTGGTATTCCAATGCCCAATCGACCGACAATCCCATAGCCTTGAAAAGGGTTCGGAATTTTTCTTCTTCTGTTGCTACTACAGATTGGCACAAGGCAACAAATGCTTCTCTGGAGAGGGTGGTTGCGCGCACACCTTTTTGTTTTTCTACCAACCGTTCGGTAGGGAGGCCATTGTCGTCAAAGCCCATGGGATAAAAAATATTTTTACCGATCATTCGTTGAAAACGAACGATAAAGTCTGCTTGTGTGTAGCTGCAGGCATGGCCTATATGGAGGTGTCCAGAAACAGTAGGAGGGGGGGTATCTACCACGAACGTCTCTTCACGTGTCGCATTGGGATCCCAACTGTAGCGCTTTTGCATGGCCCATACTTCTTGCCACTGTTTTTCTTGCGTCAAAAAATCATAACGCTGCGTTAAGGATGGTGTCGTCATAAATTGCTTGTATAAAAGTCCACGGTACCGTTTGTGCACGCAACGAAACATGCCAGGTACTTGATTGGTATAGGCTACGCTTTTCGCTGTTTTCTTTTTGTTATGGTACAAATATACGATACGTGTACGGAACTAACGTATGTGCTGCTGCCATCGTACTCCAAACAATGAATAGGATTAAAAAAATCCACTTCTTTTTGAAAATTTTTTCTAAAACGTTGCTCAACCAGTTTCCTGAAAAGCAAACTAAATATATTATCCACAAAATCCGAGTAAAAAATCTAAACCCTGAATCCAGGGCCCAATGAGCCATGGTATGGATATAGGCATGGTTGTAGCAATTCATTTCACTTAAAGCTATCCAATAGCATACCTGAAACAACAACAACCCTGTTATGCAGTAAAAGGTTAAGATAAAAAATGGTATGGTTTGTATTTTTAAGTTAATTTTAGTATTAAAAATGTAAATTAACGAAAAAAGGATTTGGTGCTGAAATCGATCTCCTATTTGGTTGCATGATGCATATAAAGGTTTAGCCGAGAGCGCTTAGGAGCCCAGCTAAGGAACTTGGCTTAGTGGCTTAGACTAATCCTTCCTTCGTAAGGCGTGCGCTTTTGCTCCCTTTTGGGGTGAAATAGGACCAGCCAATGGGACAAGAAAGTTTTGGTTTAATTTTTTAAATGGAAGCATATTTCGCATGGACTTTGCCACGTTTAATATCAAGGGATACAAAAAAGGCTTGGTTGGCATCAGTAAGCATATAGACCGGCATGGCAAGGAATTAAAGAAGAGTGATTCGTTTGAAGACGAAGCAGAAAAACGGGTTGCTACAGTAATGGGTTTCCATATAGATCCCTCCAAAAGTCATTTGAATGAAGAATGGGTAGATACAGGAGGTCGGTCTATTGCTGAATTGGTGGAGAAGAGAATCGCAGAAGGATATACGTTGCATAAGGCGATACGGTCTGACGCCATTAGAGCTGTTGCGTAAGTCCTAAAAAATAGTCGATGTTAAAATTGGGGGTCTCCAGATATCACTTGATCTAAGATCTCCTGTTAGAAGTCCTTATATGAAGCCATATTTTCAGGTATTTTCCAAATTTTCCATAAACCTAT
>DATGWI010000045.1:0-9769 GCA_035299565.1 Amoebophilaceae bacterium
AGCATTTAATTTGGAGCTAGAACCGCCATTACTCGGGCTTAGCTTGGTTGCTGTCCGATACTCCTCTATATGTCTTGATACACTCTCTATGCGTATGAATAAAGCTTCTGCTATCTCTTTATGTAGCCAGCCTTTATGGAAACAAAAGAACGGCTTTAATACGGTCAGCGATCCGCTTATCTCGTTCTGTTTTATGACGAAGCTCCAGCAACCGGAGTTCTTCGGTAGATAACCAAGCACTCATGCCACAATGTTACGAATTTTTAGGGAGTCTGAAAAGGCATCTTCATTCCGATTGAGTATAGTTTCTTTAGTTTCTTTAGTTTCTTTAGTTTCTTTAGTTTCTTTAGTTTCTTTAGTTTCTTTAGTTTCTTTAGTTTCTTTAGTTTCTTTAGTTTTACTCAAAAAATTTTTGAAAGGCAGTAGGAGGTTTTGCAGACTTTGGTGCAACTTCAGGTCAACCAAAAACAACGCTTTGCCAGATTGCAATTTTTGCAGTAAAATCGTGGGTAACGATGACCAGACAAAAAGAATATGCGGTTTGTTACAAGAATGTTTTACAGCATGTTTTACAATTAAATGTATATGCCTATGTGGAAATCAATCAATTACTTTCCTTCTTTGCTAGATACCAAGGAAGATAACTTTGGATTTTCAGACCTATTGCCCTTTTCTTGTACCCATGGAAAAGGATTGTCGGTATCAGAAGATGCTACATCGGTTTGGATAGAAGCCTCTGTGCCAGGTTTAAAACAAGAAGACGTAGACCTGTCAATCAGTGAATCTAAACTGTGGATACGGGGTGAGAGGTCCGAACAGAAAGAAGATAAAAAACGCAAGTATTATCGAAAAGCTTCTTATTCTTATTCTTATTGTGTAAACTTGCCTGAAACAGTCGACCAACAGTCGGAACCAAAAGCAACGTACGAAAATGGTATTGTGCAGATTGTTTTTCCTAAAAAGCAAGGTGCTGAGCCTAAAAAGATTGCGTTGAAACAATCATAATAACGTTTTACGAACGTACATTCAGGACGAAATACGATCCGTACTGACCAAGCGCTGATTGAAAAAAGGAGTGATAGAAAGCAGGCCATCGCTTTCCACTTCCTTTTTTCAATCAGCGCTTGATTTTATATTTTTATGTATCCAAACAAAAGTAAAAGAAGGGCCGGGTCGTAGGGACGCCATCCCGCATCTTCATTTCACTTTAGTAGATATTAGGTCAAAAGCAAATGATTAAATGAGTAAAAAAGGACGTGTATTAGTTGCTATGAGTGGTGGAATCGATAGTTCTGTAGCTGCCATTATGTTGCACGAAATGGGGTATGAAGTAGTGGGCATTACTATGAAAACCTGGAGCTATGCCAACAGTGGGGGTAAAAAAAAAGAAACCGGTTGTTGCAGTCTGGATTCGATCAACGATGCACGAAATGTAGCAGTATCCCTTGGGTTCCCCCATATTGTGGTAGATATCCGCGAAGAATTTGGTCAACAAGTCATTCATAATTTTAAAACCGAATACTTAGCTGGCAGAACCCCAAACCCGTGCGTGTTGTGCAACACCCACATCAAATGGGATGCGCTGCTACAACGGGCCAACAAATTGAATTGCGATTACCTGGCTACTGGCCACTATGCCAACGTTCGAGCAGCAAATGGACGTTATGTAATCTCCAAAGGCGTGGATCTGAAAAAAGACCAATCCTATGCTTTGTGGGGAGTATCTCAGGTAAGTTTAAGCAGAACCATTTTGCCTCTGGGCAAACTGACCAAACCTGCCATTCGAGCTTTTGCAGCCGAACGGGGATTTACCGATCTGGTAACCAAATCTGAATCGTACGAAATATGTTTTATTCCCGATAACGACTACCGGGGATTTCTAAAGCGGCAGGTTCCAGGACTGGAAGAAAAGGTCAAAAATGGGGAATTTGTCCTAGAAGATGGCACCATTGTAGGACGGCACAAAGGCTATCCCTTTTATACCATTGGACAACGCAAGGGGCTTGATATTGCCCTAGGGTATCCAGTATATGTAACTGATATCCAAAAAGAAAACAATCGAATCGTGTTGGGCACATTTGATGCATTGCGCCGAGATGGTATGTATGTGCATCGGTTAAACTTAGCCAAATACGAAACCCTAGAAGGCAAAAAAGTAGATGCCGTTACCAAAGTTCGGTACAACGATCCAGGAACTCCTTCCGTTATTGAACAAATAAAGGACCAAATGCATGTATATTTTGGTTCTGGTGTACATGCCATTACACCGGGACAAGCAGCTGTGTTTTACGAAGGAGAAGATGTACTAGGGGGGGGATGGATTGTCTCTTCGTTTCGAAGCACCCGCAATCAAAAGCAAAGAGAGGGATAAAAAAGGCAAGAAAACTGCCAAGCCACTTAACATTGATAACATAAGTAAACATGGATTTCAAACAAGGATCATGCAAAGGAGCATCAGTAGATCAAACAAAGAGAACAGAAAATACATGGATTGCGCCTGCAACTCATGCAAAGCCATGCATCAAGACAGAAAACTATGAAATAAGCCCTTCTACACAGATCATAGCCCGAGAAAAAGCGGAAAAGCTGATAACTGGACAAGATATTATGGCTATGAATGAGTGGCTTTTAATCCGATCAGCATGCCAAACCCATGCATTTGGACAGAACGACCGAACATGGTTCTCGCCAGTAGGACACAACTTGTATCTTACCTACGTAATCCCTTGGCCACATACACATACACACACATTGGCGCATCTCTCGCAAACCACTGTTATGGCTGTGGCCCAAACCGTAGAAGCATTTGAGCTCCATCCACAGATCAAATGGATCAATGATGTGTTCTTAAATGGAAAGAAAATTTGTGGTGTTTTATGCGAAAAAAAAGGAACCATTTTTCAACGACACTACGATGTTGTTCTAATAGGGATTGGACTGAACGTCAACATGCCACAAGCATGCATTCCATACATAGATCAGCCAATTACCTCTATGGCAATTGAAACAGGAAAGCCGTTTGCTATGGAAACGGTTCTGGAACGGCTCAACCAAAATTTGCTCACCCAATACCAACTATTGATACACGAAGGGTTTTCGGCTTTACATCCCTATATCCAACGGCATATGCTATACCTAGGAGAATGGGTAAAAGTTGAAAATCAAGACAAAGAAGTGTATGGCTTATTTGAAGGATTGACACCATCCGGAGCAATCATCCTACGCACCGCACATGGAACAAGCACGACGTTGTGCACAGGACGTATGTTCAAAATCGAATAAAATGGAGCAGAATAAAAGGTCTGATGCTTAATCCATACGCTCTGTAGCATTCAAGCTCTCGGGCTTCCCCCTCTCCCCTACTGCACCACACCTTTGAAAAAAGAATGCATAAAAAGCATACAAGAAAAGTAAAAAGAGCAATCAAACAGTATTGAAAAAAGAGAGGCCTTTTTGTTTTTTGGCAAAAGAGAAAAAAACAGCATAAGGTCTGGATATCAGTACCGTAAAGATAAAAATCTTACCGTTTGATCCTGATTGCATAGCTACAAATTTGCATTGTAATTTTTTTACTCGTAAATTGCATATGTTTTTTCGCTAATCAAAAAAACATAACGCACACACAGGGTAAGGCTATTTTTACTAAAATCCTAAAAAACAATTGACATTACGCAGTCGTTAATGAATTAATGGACTGATTCCAAGTCAATTGTTGTATAAGGAAAAAGCACGACCTGTTGAAAACAGAGAGGACTTGTTGGATCAAAGAGAAAAAAACAGCATAGGGACTGGATCTCAGTACCGTCAAGATAAAAATTTTACCACTTGATCCTGATTGCATAGCTACAAACTCGGATTGGAGTTTTTTACTCCTACATCGCGTCTTTTTTTGCACTAAAAAACAACACCATAACGCATACACAGGGTAGGGCTATTTCTAGCAAACCCCTGAAAACACAATTGACATTACGCACTTGTTCATTAATTATTTAATTGATCATGAGCCCATTATTACATAGGGCATTTTTTGAATATTGCGTTAGACCTTATAAGTCATATTCATTTTCAAGAATGTAATTGATGCGGGATGTGCAATGTAAAACTACAAACCCAATTTTTAATAATGAAAATCTATACCAAAAAATTTGATGTATCTTTCCGCAACCTTTATGCCGGAATCGGAACTACACTACTTGCCCTTACGGCTTGCAGTAAAACGGCTCACTATGGAGTAGAGTCAGAGGTTTCTCCTAAAAAAGTGGCAGAATCCAGTCAAAAAAGACCCCAAAGAGAAGAAAGTCCATTTTGCTTGATTTGTCACGAAGCAATGCAAGAAAATGAGCCAGAAGAAGATTGGTTGACAGAGGAACAATGTAAGAAGCCTTTCCATAAAATATGCATGCTAGGGTGGTTTATAACGTCAAATCCAGGGCAGAAAACATGTCCTGCGTGTAGAGGACAGTTATCGGCAGCATGCCTAGCTAGTGTTCTTCCAGAACAACTGCATATAGCTATCAATAACATAATTTCGGAAGATAACACTGGACGAACCCTGTTGCATTGGGCCGTCATAAACGGACAACTCGAAATCGTCGAGCGGTTAATTACAAACGGAGTAGATATAAATGTAAGAGATGGCTCTGGACAAACTCCGTTGCATTTGGCCGTCATAAACAGACACTTCGAAATAGTCCAGTGGTTAATTGAAAAAGGAGCAGACGTAAATTCGCAAGATAACCAGGACGATACGCCGCTGATTTGGGCCGTCCTAAACAGACACTTCGAAATAGTCCAGTTTTTAATTGAAAAAGGAGCAGAGGTAACTACGGTTAATGACTTTGGAGAAACCCCGCTGCATGTGGCCGTCAGAAAAGGATACCCATCCATAGTCAAATTGTTAATTGGAAAAGGAGCAGAGGTAAATATGAGGGATATGGAGGACCAAACGCCACTGGATCTGGCCACAGAGCTAAAAGTTAGCAACGAAATAGTTCAACTGTTAACTGCACATGGCAATGTCATCAGGGACTAAGCATGAAAAACATGCTTTAAATATCCAGTAAATAGCAGATACTATAACTGTACTAGTTGGTATTTAATCTTCTAAATTTAACGTTTCGCTAGATTAAATACTATCTAGTACATGTTTTTTTCGATCCATTTTCTTAAAAATTTTTGAATCAATATAGGTTTGGGGAGCTTTTCAATTTCTCGCAATGAAAAAGGCTGTAAGGAAAAAGATTGTAGTGCCATAGCTGCTTCGTTCAAAAAAGCATTAGAAATAGCTATTTGATGGAATCTTACAAACAATCTCTGATGCGTAAGCAGATGCGTTGTTTCATATGTAGGGGTTACCAATGCTTTAGTAGGCAAATCGTGTATCAAACGGAGCAACGGATCGGCGTGCTGTGCGGTACGCAAACAACCTTCATTTTCTATTAAATAGAAATCATACATTCCTTGCCAAATATCTCCTTTGGCTCGTTTTTTCATGTATAATTTTTGCTTGTATTCCAAAACAATGTAATCAAAATACCGTATCCTTTTAACCAACTTGCTGGTTTTAATGGGAAATGTATCTTGTTTGCTTGCTTGGTAAGCAACACAATGCTTTTTAAAAATGCAAGTAGTGCACAAGGGTTGCTTTGGCTTACAATGTAGTGCCCCAAAGTCCATAATTGCCTGGCTATAGGTATCTGGCCGTAGTGGATCTACCAATAGATTGGCCAATTGTTGTATCGCTACCCTGCCCTGTGTGGTAGAAATATCATGCATGAGCCCAAACAAACGAGACAGTACTCGATAGACGTTGCCATCGACGGCTGAAACGACTTCTTTGAAAGCAACAGCTGCAATGGCTGCAGCCGTATAGGATCCAATGCCTTTAAGGGTTGTTAGCTCTTTATAACTGGTAGGAAATTTGCCTCCATATTGTGCTACAATGGTACGTGCGCAGTGTAATAAGTTTCTTGCTCTACTGTAATAACCTAACCCTTGCCACAAATGCAACAGGTCTTGTTCCGTTGCACGAGCTAAGTCTTCTACAACGGGATATTGCTTGACAAAACGTTCATAATAAGGCAATCCTTGTGCTACTCTAGTTTGTTGTAAGATAATTTCCGAGAGCCATATCTTATATGGATCCTTCGTAGTACGCCAAGGAAGTGCACGTTGGTGTATTTGGTACCAATCGAGCAATAAAGAACGAAATTGGTCCGGATCGATGGTGGTGCAAGTCATAGGAATTAAGTTCAGATCCGCTTTGCCTGTTTTGCAAAAATCAAGCACTGATTCCCCCTTTCTTTTCCTATTTGAATCAAACTTGCTATGTACTCCTTGTTTAGAGCATACGTATCTCTACTATACCACATCCTATTGAAAGCCAAGGATATATTACCCAACTCCTTAGCTAAGGCTAGTAATCCCAATTTGAGCTTAATTATTTTTTCTGCTCTTGTCATAAGTACGTTGAATTTAATCTTCTAAATTTAATGTTTTGTCAGATTAAATACTACCTAGTACCCCCGAATTCACGTTAAGTAAATATTTTTTCTACTTTTTTCCTAAAAATTTCCTTGTTAGGATCTCCTTTGCGGTACCAATATCCTTCTAGACTACCTTCCTTAAAGAAAGACAACAAAGAAGAGGGATTGTAAACGGAGGGTCCATTATAGGAAAACCGTTAGCCATTGTAATAGCCCTTTAATTTGGCTAAGATCTATTCTTGGGTATGGCTTTTTCCTGTCTTCTGCGCTAGTTTATCTACTACATAATCCAATCTATCCTTAAAAATGGTGCCGATATTTTCCTCCTTATACCCTACGATATCTGCAAAAGCTTCATCCATAGAGATGTCATCCAATGCATTGGCCCCGGAACACAAACCAGTCAAACTAAACTTTGTCACTCCTGTTACAAATATAAGCTGGCAGTCTTTGGAGCATGCTTTGACTTCTTCTAGAAAATCCTTAAGAACGGCTTGATTTTGAACATACAATGAATCCTCTGCATCATCCCACTGCAATTTCACCAAAGGAGCATCATACTCATCGATTAAGATCACTACTTTGGGTTCATAGCCATTCCTAGTGATTGTAGCTGCTTAAACAAGTGTTCGAAATAGGATTTTAGAGAATCACTTCCGTCGGGATCTTTGAGCTTAGCATGCAACCCATAATTTGTGGCTATAGCATACAGCAGCTTTTTGAGGTCTATGCTTAAAACTTCTGGATTTTCATTGCTTAGCTTAGAGAAATCCAACCGGATCACAGGATACTGCTTCCAATCGTAGGCTTTCGCTTGTTCTTTTTTGTTTTCTGGATTTAACTTAATCTTTTCCTTACCGATGCAACAATCTTGAAATGCGCTTTTCCTTGACAGATTCTATCTAATGTATCTATAAACAATAGACCTGTTGCGTAAGTCCTAAAAAATAGTCGATGTTAAAATTAGGGTTTCCAGATATCACTTGATCTAAGATCTCCTGTTAGAAGTCCTTATATGAAGCCATATTTTCAGGTATTTTCCAAATTTTCCATAAACTATATATTTATGAGTAAAATGACTTACGCAACAGATCTAATGATTTACCAAATCTTCTAGGCCGAATTAGGAATGTGTGGATCCCTTAAAAAATTAACGAAACATCTCCATTGTGTAGGTTGTTGATTAGGCCTGTCTACGTTTGGGGCATGATCATTCCGATCTACAAACGGCTCTATGGCTGTTGCAACGTTCTTTTCCAATTGTCGCACAATACAGCAGTGGCAACTGCTGCGTTCAAAGAATCTGTGTTGCCAGATCCTGGAATGGAAACAGTTTCCGTAAGTGTTTGTTGTACAGCCGTTTGTATGCCTTTGGACTCATTTCCAATGACCAATATACCTGAAGGAGGAAACGCAAAATGATGTGCATCCGTTCCATCCAACGTAGCACCTACAATAGGCAGATGCGCTTGGGTTAGATAGAGCGGAAGGTCTACATAATGTACCTGCACCCGTACAAAAGAACCCATGCTGGCATGGAGTACTTTGGGGTTGTAAAGCTCTACGGTGGTATGGGAACAAAGAATGGTCGACAATCCATACCAATCAGCTATACGGAGTATGGTGCCCAAATTGCCAGGATCTCGGATATCCTCTAAGGCAAGCACAATGCCGCTACTGGGCAATTTCGGTGTCGTTTCAGGAGGGATGTGGACAACCGCCAAGGCGTCTTGATTGTGCACAAATGACCCTAGGGAAGAAAGTATTGTAGGGGTTGTTTCAAACAAGGATACGGTGTTGGCTAAGTTATTGAAAAGTTGCTCATTTTCTAGAAAAAAAGAAGCTGTACCTACCACAAACTGTATCCTATAAGCAGAAACCAGTAAGGAGGTTATGTTTTTCTTGCCTTCTAAGACAAACGCTTTTTCCTGAAGGCGGTACTTTTTTTGAGCAAGTTGTCGAATGTATCCAGCCTGCTTTTTGCTTAGCGTAGCGTAGTACATAGAAAAGAGGGGAAAGGCTAGGTTTTTTTTATCGATTTGGCTGGATTTCCAAGCAAGATATCCCCCGCTTTTACATTGCCCAATACCACTGAACCAGCCCCGATACTGGCTCTTTTTTGGATGGTGACACCAGAAACAACCGTAACACCTGGTCCAATAAATACTTCTTCTTCTATGGTTACCCCGGTTCCAAGCACACTACCGGAACCAATTTGCACCCAATCGTGTATTTTGGTTTCCGCCTCGATCACAACGCCACTGTGCAAGATGCAATAACTGCCTATGCGTACTTCTGGGGCCAAACATACCCGTGTGTCGATGTAATTCCCTTTGCCCAGTTGTACCTCACGTGCAATGCTAACAGTTGGGTGAATGGCAGATATGGGCAATTCTTGGGTTTGAGTGGCTAAAAATTCGAGGCAACTTTTTCTTTTGCTGGTATTTCCATAAGCAATAAAGGCAGGACAGGATTCGTTTAGAAGCGCAAGGAAGGCAGGATGGTCGGTGGTACCCAAAACAGGGATCGTGACTATTTCCATATGGTGCCATTTTGCTTCATCTTCTAAAATCCCATACACCATTACATTGTTTTGGTGAAAAATCTCTAATGCGCCTTTGGTAAGCTGACATACGCCAAAAACCAATATTCCTTTTTGCATGCACTGGATCAATTAAGATCAATTAAATGGATTGCGACAAGTCATTTTTTTGAGTCGCAGCTACACTACAGTTACAAAAGTACAACATTGCTAGCGGATTCCCAAAATAGGAGCCTGTTGCTTGGCTGTGTGTACATGCATCTAGTCTATCCAAACGCCTCCTATATGACTTTAGAGGTGCTTTTTATGCATACGTACTCAATGCATCCGGACTGATTTGAGCATTAGACTGGGCATGAATCCTTCCTATAAGCTCATATACTTCCCGAAAGGGACGTTCGGACAAGGCTTTAATGATCATATTGATCTCATTTACGTCCAATTTAAGTGCGATCATGTTTGATTTTTCCATACTTATAACTTAATTAAACTGTTTTTTTTTAAAAATACTCGATCGGAATCAAAATACCGAATTCGTTATACGATCTCGCACCTAGTTCACCTGCCCTCTCCGGTCGGGCGTTCCTTTTTGGCATGGATTAAAAAAGTAACCAAAAAGCAATTATGTTGATTAACTCGTCCGAACAAACAGACCATATTTTCCCCGTTACTTTTTTTGATAAAAAAGCGATCAACCGAGAAAAACGAAGGTTTCTAGCTCAGAAAAGTTAGCAAAAATTAA
>DATGWI010000046.1:0-20381 GCA_035299565.1 Amoebophilaceae bacterium
TCCTACATTTAAATTGTTTCGAGAGGCTATTATGCATTTTTTTACCCATACTTGGGAGGAGATAAAGCCTAAAATGGATACCAGAATTAACGATAATTTTCAGATCCTAAATCCGGAATCTTGATTCCGATCGAGTATATACCCCAGTGGGGCGATCCTGGTAAAAGCGACTCAGATTCAGATATAGATTATTTTACTTCAGAATCAGAATAATAAAAATAAAAACCTCTTTAATTGCTGTATATGGGCCCAAAGAAATTTGTGCCCATATACAGCAACCCATAGCCACTCACGTCGATTACCAACCATTTGTTTTTTTGGGTTTGTTTTCTTATTCTGGTTAGAAAGACGAACATATTGCTGTTTTTAAAAAGGCAGTATTAGAAATTAAAAAAACCAAAAAATGTATCCTATTTCAACAAAAAAAAACATGTATGGATGCAACCATCGTTTATGTCTGCAAGAATTAAACTCAAATGCACTACAGCAATCTAGATGGAGAAAATCGATGTGCTTGTTTTTGTTATCTCTTGCGTTTCAGATACAAGCTTGCTCGAGTGCAAAAGTAGGAATGGAAACTGCTCAAGAACGTCGAAATGGTGCACCTATCCCCACGTTGCAAGAATTAGTAGCCGAAATCGCCAAATTAAGCCGGAAAGAACAAGCCATATTAGAAGCCATCAAAAAAGTGCCCGATTCCATTGATTTTTATGGAACAGATTTAGCAGGAAGAACAATACTGCACAGGGCTGTAGCTTGCAAAGGAAAGGCTGCATTTTGGGCACTGTTTAACAAAGCACGCCTTAAAAGAGAAGTAGGGATTCGAACGCTCTTGCTCAAGAAATTGTATGGACGCGATTCCGCACCACCATATAGTATATTGACTGCAGCAGTAATGACCCGACCAAGATGGTTCCGACTACAGGATGATGCATTTGAAAAATTTGAATTTGTCTTGCGGTTGACACAACCGTATCTAGAACTACAAGATTTTCAGAGGATCAAACGGGAACTTTATCTAATAAAAGAGCATGGAAAAATAAATCCAAAAGAACACAAATGTTTGATTCAGATCGTAGACACAGTGTGCGAAACATCAAAAGCATCATTGCAAGCTAGGACTATTCAGCAAGCTTCCTAGGAAGCACCTAACCAAAAGGTCCAAGAACGTTCTTCCACCGTCAGAAAAATCGAAGGTCCTAGCTCAAGCCAAGCAATTATCGTGGGACAACGTGATGAGCGCACTGAAACAAAATCTTGTGAAGAAAAAGACTGTTGTAGATCATTAGATCGTGAGCACACGAATGGATCGAGTGAGGAGTAGTAACTATTTAAATTCTATACCAATAATTTGTATCAATGCGTCCGGTCTATGCCTTGGATCTATATTCTATAGAATTGGCATAGAACTTAAAATTCAATTTTCATGAAAAAAAACAATAAACCAAAAAAAAAACAGCAAATATGGGCCAAAAGTGTTTTACCATTGTCTGTTGCTTTGGGTTTGCAAGCTTACACTTGTGGACCAGTAGATACACATACGAACTTAGCCCGTACAAGCGCCTCAGAATTTCGTGAAGCGATAAAAAACCAAAAAGATATCAGTATTCCTTCTCAAGGCGGCATAGATCTATTGCACGCTGCAGTGGAGGCAGGGAATTTACAAAACGTCAAGGAGGTTTTGGCTCGTGCTGAATCGGATCAAAAGCTTGGCCGTTCCTTCCAACATCCTGAATTTCCCAATGTACTTGATAGCCAAGGAAGGTTGGCATTGAATAAAGCCATTCAAGGGGGTAAAACAGCCATAGCCATAGCCCTGATTCAGAGTAAATGTATCGACATATTAAAAACAGATAAAAAAGGTAGATCTCCTTTCCACATGGCTGCACGCTGTAAAAATAAAAAAGTTATAGATGCATTGTATGTATGTGTCATAAATAAAGAAGATCCACGTAAATATACAGAAGAACAGGTAAATAAATCATTACTAAATAAAACTAAAGGCAGCAAAGATAGCAAAGGATACAACGTTTTTACTGCTGCTTTGCTACCAAAACATAGACTTGTTCCTGTTGAGGCAGTACGAAAACAATTGGACATGTATGTATATGTTTCGAATAAATTCGAAAAATTTTTGAAGAGGGAAGAAAAAGAGCAAGTCCCTGTTGAAGCAGCTAACGATTTTATTGCCTCCCTCGATTCACCGGGTAATGCTGCTACTACATACTTGATCCCAGAAAAGACAGATTCATCGTTAAAAGAAGAGTCTGCACCTGTTTCTACGACGCCAAATCCAGGAAATGCTAATAAGATTCCAGTACCACCGCCAGCGCCAATTCCAACCCAACATGTTTTGGGTATGCCGACAAAGCCATCGCTGAGTGCCAAACAGGAAGATCCTCGTAAACCAGCGCAAAATGAAACAGTCGGTACACACAATGCACTCTTAGAAGAAATCAGAAAGGGAATAAAACTTAAACCTAGAAATTCAACCCATACAAAACCACCACTTGCTGCAAAACCAAACCCCACCAGTGCTGAACAGACGCTGACGATGGCGGACATTCTCCGGAAGGTGGTAAAGCAACGACAAATAGCCACGCAAGGACCTGAAACAGATGACGATTCGTCCGTATCCGATGAAGAATGGGGCGATTAAGCTATACAACAAGCAGGGGGTCGGCACCCTGCTTGAACCAAATTTTGAGTATGTAAATAAATTAAAAAACAATCTAAAAGTAATATTATGAAACACGTAGATTTTAACACTGTACAGGTCAATAAGTGGGCCACCAGAGCGGCTATATTGTCTCTAACCGTTGCACTACAAGCCAAAAGTTGTTCCTCCAGTGGGAAAGGGATAGATCAGCAAACAAATCAAAAACAAACGCCCCTAATCCTAGTAGAAGGTATGGTAAATTTGGCTAATCGGGTCCCTGGAAAACAAGAGAATGCGTTGTTTTATGCATTGGAACAAAACAAACAAGATGTTTTAGACCTTGTTTTAGAACGCGTTTCTAAAAACGAAATCAACCTTCGGAATCCAGTAGCATCTAAAGAAGCTTTTCTGCAAACCGTTCACCCAAACGGCAACCCACCGTTGTGTCAAGCGATCCAATTGGGCAAAAAAGAAATGGCTGAAAGACTAATGGAAACGGCTGGAATAGGCCTCACACAGGCCAATACACAAACAGGTGAAACACCATTGATGCTGGCGATTGAAAAGCAAAACATGGGCGAGCTAACCTCGAAGTTGATTGACAGGCTTGATCCATCTGCTTTGAAGGCAGTTGACACAAAAGCACGCACAGCATTGCATAGGGCTGCTCGATGCAATGCGCAAGCGGCATTTGAGCAATTGTACAACAAACTGGCGCAGCAGGAAAGCAATGTCATAAAGCAACACTTGTTTCAAAAAGACGGCAACCAATATACCGTATTTGCCTCTGCCTATTTGCCTAAAAATGCACGGCTGGGTAAGGTCTTGGTGCACAAAGACGACGCTATGTTTGCGTTTTTGTTGGATTGTACACGAAGAAGCCTGAGCCCAAGGGATTATAAGGAAATTGAGTTAGAAATTGATGCCTTGACTAGAGCAAAAAAAATAGATGCTCAACGGAATATAAAATTGCGTATGCTGCTCAACAGCTAAAGAAATGGATAACACATGCTCGGCCAAACGTTAAATGAACAATAAAAAATGACTACTTTTGTTTGAGCATAGGTCTTCTTTGTACTGCGCATCGCTTTGGGTCAACGAGCAGATACATTGTTAAATTAACGAATAATTCTTTAGATGGATCAGCCTTTTTCGAGATACACGCCTATACCTAAATGTCCTATGAAGCAGTATCCGTTTGCCTATTTTATAGGCATTGGCGGAATTGGTATGAGTGCATTGGCCCGTTTGTTGGCAGCCAAAGGCTGTCGCGTTTTTGGGTACGACCGCACGGATGCTGACTTAGTAAAAACACTTAGAGCAGAAGGAATAACCATCCATTGCGAAGAAACCATAGAAGCCATTCCTGAAGCAATTCGTACCCATCCCACACAGACCTTGGTGGTGTACACACCGGCCATTCCTGACAACAGTCCCCTTTTGGTTTATTGCAGAAAGCAGGGATATGCCCTTCAAACACGTGCAGCCCTGTTGGGTGCTATTTCCAATACATTGCCTACGGTAGCAGTAGCTGGAACACATGGAAAGACCACCACTTCCGCATTGGTTGCGCACCTATTGCATCACAGTACCTTGCCCATGATCGCTTTTGTAGGAGGAGTAGTGCAAGGCTACGAAACAAACCTTTTACACAATTGTGCGTTGGATGCTGTTGAACTTATGATTGCAGAAGCCGATGAGTTTAACCGATCGTTCTTACACCTGCATCCAACGCACAGCATTGTCACCTCGATGGATGCCGACCATCCAGAGACCTATGTATCGCTTGCTGATATGGAAGCAAGTTACCTAGAGTTCCTGCGGCAAACAACACAAACCATAGTGGTGCACCACAAAGTGGCAGAGCGGCTTCAGATCGACAGCGACCATCCTGCTGCCTGCCTCACCTATGGGTTACACCAAGGAGCGGTTCAAGCAACCAACATAGTAGCAGATCCTCGTGGGAGTCGTTTTGATTGTGTGACAACAGACAGTTGTATAACGCATGTGCAGCTTCCGCTTCCCGGATTGCACAACATAGAAAATGCCTTAGCGGCGATTGCCCTTTGCTTGACACTTGGGCTTTCACAAACAGCCATCCGTTCGGCTTTGGCTGCATTTCCCGGCATCAAGCGTCGTTTTTCTTTTGTGCTTGAAACCGAACGCCTAGTCTGTATAGACGACTATGCACATCATCCTATGGAAATCAGGGCTTTGGTGGCTTCGGTAAGAACCCTGTATCCGCATAGCCACCTAACCGTCCTTTTTCAACCCCATCTCTTTTCCCGTACATATGCCTATTACCAAGCATTTGCCGAACAACTCAGCTTGGCAGATCGGGTTTTGTTGCTCCCGATTTATCCTGCACGCGAAGCACCCACGCCCGGTGTAACCGCTGAACTGATCTTACATGCCCTTACCTGCAAGCAGAAGGCTTTGGTAACCATGGCTGCGTTGGAAGCGCAATTGACCCCCTTGCCAGAAGCCACCCATCAGGTCTTCTTGCTTGTGGGGGCGGGAGATATTGGAGACGCTGTTGGGGGCATAGCCGATTTGTTGCGCACATTGTTCCGGTAGGCCATCGAGGACCCCCTTCAATTGGAAAATAGGCGAAAAGTAAATATAGGGGAGCGCTATGAAAGTAAAGAAACTACGGAACCATATAGAACAATGCGTATTTTAATCACAGGAGGAACTGGTTTTTTGGGTACGAATTTTATCCGCTCGTTGTCCCATGCGGGTAGAGCAGGACATACGATTTCCATCATAGATTCAACCGAAAAAAACAATTCAATAGCTGCCTCAGCAGGCATTCCGGTTTACCGTGTTTCGATATTAAATACGGAAAAAGTCGAAGCCATTCTACGCATGGTACGTCCTCAAGTACTCATCCATTTGGCAGCTGTACATTTTGTGCCCTGGTGTAGAAAGCATCCCGAGCAAACCATTGCGCTCAATACCCATGCAACCCTACGGCTGCATGAAATAGCAGAGCAATGTGGCGTAGAGCAATTTGTTTTCTCCTCAACGGCTGCTGTGTATGGGTCTAAAAACGAACCTTGCACAGAAACCAGTGTGAACAACCCCATTTGTGTTTATGGAATAAGCAAATGGCTAGCCGAACAAGCCATTCAGAGGAGCTGTAACATGGCCTATACCATCCTTCGATTTTTTAACCTATATGGTCCCAACGATTCGGAACACTTCCTGATTCCATCCATTCAGAACCAACTGCTGCAGCACCCTACCCAATTGACGCTAGGGGGGAACCTGCACAACCGTAGGGATTACCTGCATGTATCGGACGCAGTAGAGGGTATTTGGGCTGTTTTAGGCAATCCAGCAGCCTTTGGTTCAATATACAACGTAGGAACAGGCGTCTCTGTGTCTGGCTTGGAATTGATAGCACTTTGTGAAAAGATCTTACGCCTGCACATAAATGTAATCCAGAACCCTGCGAAAACAAGAAAAAAAGACATGCCTTTGCTCTGCGCGAACCATTCAAAAATCAGCAATGCATTGGGCTGGAAACCTACTATATCCTTAGAAGCTGGTCTTCGGACCATCCTGAAGCAACCTATCTAAGGCAACATATTGTACGCATGGCGTCTCAAACCTGTAACGAAGCCATTGGGTGCAACCAAAGCCATTCTTGATACACACCGGTCGTTACATGCTTATTCTTAGAGAATGCTTAACTTTGTATGGTTGGTTTAGTCCATATGCCAACAATATGTAACGTAAGTAGTATGGTACTTGCCACAAGCAATCGATTCAGTTGCGGTTTTTGAGGCATAAAATTGCATTAAGAAAGGGTGGAGCGCGCAAGCAGTCTAATGTATAACATACCGATCCTTACCTTTCTTGTCCGTTTACCCCTATGCAGAAGATACACTTGGAGCAAAAATTAGTATCTAAACTATCTGGGCACCAGATCCAATTCATCAAACTATTGCAAGTGCCTACCCTTGCGCTTAATGCGTATATTTCTAAAGAAATAGCTGAAAATCCGTTGTTAGATGAGGAAAAAACAATAGAAAATGAGGCCCCTAGCGAACCAAACAGAGACCATACCACAGACTTACAACCATCTTTAGGCCATTATCCTACCGATTTTACAAAAAAAATGCATGCTGCCGATAGGCTCTCTATGCGTGAAAATGGAATCCCCGCCATTGCATCGCTTCAAGAAAAGCTACGCGAACAACTCCACTTGTTGCGTTTAAACGAAGTAGAGTTCCTTATTGGCGAACAATTGATAGGCAGTTTAAACGAAGACGGTTATTTGCAATGTGAACTGGAAATTATTGCACAAGATTTGCACGTATTTCATTACATCGAAACGTCCTTAGAAACCATAGAAACTGTATTGACCGCCATCCAAAGCTTGGACCCACCTGGTATTGCCGCTCGCAATCTGCAAGAATGTTTGTTGATCCAATTAAACAACCAAAACCAAGATGATCCCGTCGTGCAGTTGGCAAAACAAATTGTAAGCAGCTGTTTCGAAGCATTCACCAGAAAACACCATGAAGCCATTGTAAAAAAGTTGCACCTTCCCAATACCCGCATGTTAAAAACGGCATGGGAGCATATCCTACGACTCAATCCAAAACCAGGACGACACGTCGATGGCACAGAGACCTCCGATCACTTTCTTACCCCCGACTTTCTTATTGTAGAAAAACAAGGAACGCTTTCTGTGGAATTGCTCTATTACCCAACCTACAAACCGCGTTTGAACAACAAATACCTTTCGCTGCTCAAAACCTATGCGCACAAAACACACCTCCATGCAGAAGACCAAGAAATGGTCGCCTTTCTCAAGAAAAAGCTGGAAGATGCCAAATGGTTTATGGAGGCACTGAGCCAGCGCAATCAAACCCTTTTAAAAACAATGGAAGCCATCCTCGCATTACAATACCGTTTCTTTGCAGAAGGAGAAGAGGTAGATTGGTTGCGGCCCATGATCTTACAGCAGGTGGCGGATAAAATAGGGATGGATGCTTCTACGGTTTCACGCATTGTAAATCAGAAATCTGTTCAAGGGAGATTTGGGATTTACCCCCTAAAATTTTTCTTCTCCGAGGGCATCAGCCAATCCAACGGAGAAACGGTAAGCAACAAAGCGGTAAAAAGCCGCATTGAAACATTGATCGATAAGGAGGACAAAAAAAGACCCTATACGGATGAGCAGCTTGTAGCACATTTGTCTCAAGAGGGGTACCAGGTAGCCCGACGCACGGTAGCCAAATACCGAGAACAGTTAAACCTACCGGTTGCTAGACTACGAAAAACATTTGTCTAACAAAGGAAAATAAAAAATGACATTTGGTAAAAAACATTTTTTTCTTGCCCTTTAGGCCAAAAAGAACTATTTTACATTTAAAAAAATATACAAGAATGATTAAGCAAAAAAACAATTGCGCATCCGGCTGCTCTTTTCGCAGCACGCAGGGCTGTGCCGTAGGCCACTCAAATGTCTATACCCAATTCAAAAACAGGATGTTCGAGTCCTATTTTTGCCCTAACCAAACATACCGTAAACTGCTTTTTGTCATGCTCTTTAGCCTACTCAGCGGCCTAGTGACGGGCTGCCACACAAATCGTACAGCCATGCACATGCAACCGTATCCAGAAACAGCAATGGGTCCAGGAAACTTACAAAAATTCCCACATAAATCTGATAACCAATCCAGTCCTGACTTTTCCGTCGTACTCTTGCATGGGTTTATGAATGTTGCAACAGAAGTAGATCCGATTGCAGCGTCCTTGCGTGATGCATTTGGGTCCAAAGTGCTCCTCATTCAACCGAAATGCAGAGAACAGACCAAATCATTCACAAGGTGCGTGTCCAGGCAAGCCAAAGATGTATTTGAAACCATAGAAGTTGCTTTGAAACAAGCAAATCAATCGGTGGGTAGCTTCCCTCTGTTTATTGTTGGTTACAGCCATGGGGGCGTGGTGGGATGTGCCTTAGCACAAAAATACCGTGACCAACTCACTATTCAGGGGCTTGTGACCATAAATTCTCCTTTAGGAGGTGTTCCGGTACTCCAGCGCACCACAGCCGATGTGCGGGAATTTATACGGGAGGCGAAAGAAGGATGGACCATGCTTACGCAAATTTTACCCGATCAATATGAAAAAGCATTCGAGTACACAACCAAGACCGGTAAACCATACCAACCCAAGGGCTGGAACGAACTGGGAAAAGAAATGAAAGGATTCACAACCTGGTTATCGCGTGCCAGAAAAGTAGCAAACTTTCCCCTAAAAAGTGTGACCGATTGGTTCATGGGTGGTGGCAAAAGCTTGCTTCCTGATGACGCGGCCATTCAGGATGTACGTAGATTTTTACGAGAAGATCCACACACCATTCCCTGCATGCTCCTAGGGAGTTGTGTTGATGATTTTGGCGCGTTATTTGATCTAGATTCTGCATTTGATGTAGATGCTGCATATGCCGAACCCATGCAACAATTCACCAAGGCGTATGCGACATTTGTTACAGGAACAGAGGATGGGAAACATGATACGTTGATTCCGCTAAAAAGCCAATTGTGTAGAGGACCCAGCTTTGAATCGCTTCCAACAGCCGATCCAAACGACAAATCCTGGATGACACATACGCTGCCTGGTAGACCACATGTACAAGCCCAGGTTTACGAAGATGTAGCACATGCTGGGAACTTGCTCGTGTTAGACGGCAAGTTGTACGTAACGAGCTATGCTATTCAAACGCTTCCTGCTGCCCCCGCTGTTCTAGACCGTGTGGTCACTTTTGTCCGAGAGCATACGGATCCCGAATCGCAATCAATGAAGCAAATGCAACAAATGGGCACACCAGGTACTACAGGAACGCATGACACAAAAGGAACCGATTAACGAAGTATTGCTAATTATTATTTATTATATTTCTACATACTTAAACCATAGCTTCTATGCAAACATCCTATACAAGTAATACATTCAAACACTTTTATTTCGCCATTGTACTCATTCTGTTCAATATGATCAGTGGTTGCGAGGGCTGTGGTGGTCTTTCGGATTGGGTTCCAAAAGTTGGAGAACAAAACAAAGGAACAGCAGCAAGAGCCAACGAAGGCGCTTTAAAGCAAACTGATCCGGTGCAATCCGATCAGCAAACCCACCAACAGCAGCCTGCACAACAAACCTATCAACAACCTACACCCCAATCTCCACATCGTTTTGGGATTGTTCTGTTGCATGGCTTATTGGGCAGTAGGGATGGGATCGCTGAAATGACCGCTTACTTTCAGAAGCAGTTTGGCGATGAGGTATGCATCCTAGTGCCTACCAGTAGAGCAGAATGGAATTCGGTTAATCTTTCTATAGCAGCGCAAAAAGAAAAGGTTTTAGCAGAGATACAAACAGAATTGGCTCATCGAGGATTGCCAGGTGATTTCCCAATCGTCCCGATTGGTTATAGCCAAGGAGGACTGATTGCTTGCAAGCTAGTGGCGGATGGGGAATTAAACAGCATCGCTTTTGCTACTGTCAATGCGCCTCTTATGGGAACCCGATTCGGAAAAATACTACAAGGCCTCGGTCAGCTACAAAAGGGATTCCAGCTGAGTAAGCAACACACAAAAGGTTACGTAGATCTTTCGCAATTAGCAGGGGCTTTAAATGCCGACGGTATACAAGATCTAGTTCCAGATAGTGCTGCTATTCGTGCCAATCAAGCCTTTCTAGCGGGTGGTAGCAACAACGTTCCAGGCTTGCTCGTCTCTGGTTTTATAGATGATCCAGCAAATAAACTAGGACTCCCCCTACCCTCAGATTGGTTGCAGCAGGCAAAAGCGTTTTTGTTAGGTGTAGAGATGGATGATCTGAATTTAAATAAACCTCATGATCATCCGTTTAATCCCTTTTATGCTTTGCTACTCACCGGCAAAAAAAACGCAAATCACGATTCTTTGCTATCGGTAGCTACCCAACTAAGCCAAAGTGAAACAGTTGACCTTACCACTTGTCTTGACCATGCTTCTGAGCACAGATCTTGTACCATAGATCCACTCTTTCCGAATGTAAAAGGACAGATTTACAAGGATGTAGCACATTCCCCATATCGGTTTAATGACCTAGGGATTGATTTTGGAATGGAAACAGCGTTGAATTCGAAACGTGTTTTTGACGGGCTGGGTGCATTTGTTCGAGAACAAACGAAGCAATTTACGTCAAATCAGACCAGCCGTAGGCAAAACCGGAATGCAGGCTAGATGAGCAAAACCCAATACAACACCATACCCTATCTGATTCAAGATGCAGGTTCTCATCTCGTCCGTATTGCCCTTGCGCCTTTGAAAAAAGGAGTCCATAGCAATAGAAAGCGTGCAGGCAAAGAGGAAAGGGGAAACAGGATTTATTTGTGAAAATAGGCTTTAATACGTAAATTGCCTTTGGTGTTGTGCTATTTTTTTGGTAGTATAGCTCAGTTGGTAAAGCATTGGACTAAAAATCTGTGCGTGGGAGGATCAAATTTGGTCACCACCACTCCGTATTAGAGCCCTTTTCAGCACGCAGTGCTGGTTGAGACATGAAATCAAAATGGCCAAGCAGACAAGTTATAAAAGCGCGCTCTGGTTGTTTAAACAACAAATTCTAACGTGGGTGTCCTTCGTTTTTTTGCCTTTGAATAATGCATGGCTCTAGGCGGTTTCCGTTTGCATCAGGCAAAGCCTCTGAATTTGTTTAATTTGTTTCGGTTCTAGCCTCATTCATCCATAACAAAGATGTTGTATCGACTTTTTGCTAAAATTTTCACGTCCGCGAAAGAAAAAGAACGTCGTTTTTATAACGAAAAAGTAAGTAAAATCAATCAGTTTTACGAATCTTTATCCACATTTTCCCACGATCAACTCCGTGCAGCAGTTACGGCTATACGCACACAATTGATGGAGCTATTGGAGCCCATTGAAGCCGAAATAGCCTTGCTGAACCAAGAGGAAGTATTCGACGGACCCTTAACCGATACCCTAGCCATCGTAAGCCGCAAGGAAGACCAATACAAACGCATTAAAACGTTAGAGAAAAAGAAAAAAGAAATTTTAGCCAACTACTTGGACCAAGTACTTCCACAGGTATTTGCTCTGGTAAAAGAAACCGCTCGCCGGTTTAGCACCTGCACCCAATTGGAGGTTTCGGCTACTGCTTTTGACCAAACCGTTGCGGCTACCAAGGAATATGTTACCCTTGCAGGCGAAAAAGCCATTTGGCAGAACAAATGGGAGGTTTGTGGTCATAAAATTGTCTGGGACATGGTGCATTACGATGTGCAATTGATGGGGGGCATCACCCTGCACCAGGGAAAAATAGCTGAAATGGCCACAGGTGAAGGAAAAACATTGATCACCACCCTAGCTGCTTTTTTAAATGCACTCAGTGGCAAAGGGGTACATGTGGTTACCGTGAACGATTATTTGGCAAAAAGGGATGCCGAATGGATGGCTCCCATCTTTGAATTTCATGGGTTTTCCGTTGATTGCATTGACAAATCTCCTGCCCATTCCATCGAGCGACAGCATGCCTATCTGGCAGATATCATCTATGGTACCAACAACGAATTTGGGTTTGACTATTTGCGGGATAATATGGCCACAGATGCCAGCGAATTGGTCCAGCGGCCACACTATTTTGCCATCGTAGACGAAGTAGACTCGGTGTTGATCGACGATGCCCGTACGCCCTTGATCATTTCAGGCCCCGTGGAAGAAAGCGACGAACACATTTACCAAGAACTTGCCCCAAAGATCGAACAAGTATACAAATGGCAAAAAGAGCTCGTAAGTGGTTTTCTGCAGGAAGCAAAAAAAAACATCAAAGAAGGAAAAAAAGACGAAGGGGGGCTGGCACTTTTTCGTGCCTATAGGGGGCTGCCTAAATACAGGCCACTGATTAAATATTTGAGCGAAAAAGGCATGCGTCAAATCTTGGATACAGTAGAATCTTACTACATACAAGAAAACTTCAAGATGATGCCAGAAGCCGATGAGCCTCTGTTGTTCTCTATTGACGAACGAAGCAACAGCGTGGATATTACGGAAAAGGGATTGAATTACCTAACCAAAGAAGAAGCCGACCCTGACTTTTTCGTGTTGCCAGACATAGCTGCTTACATGGCTTCGATTGAACAGGATACAACCCTAACCTCAGAAGAACGCATTGCCAAACGCACGCAGTTTCAAGAAGCATATAGCACAAAAACACAACGCATTCATGTCCTGCATCAGTTGTTGAAAGCCTATGCCCTTTTTACCAAAGATGTGGACTACATTGTTGCCAACCAGAAGGTGAAAATCGTAGACGAACAAACTGGAAGGGTACTGGATGGACGGCGGTATTCAGATGGGTTGCACCAGGCGTTGGAAGCCAAAGAAAGGGTTAAAATTGAGAAACCTTCTCAGACCTATGCTTCCATTACCCTGCAGAACTATTTTCACATGTACGATAAGTTGGCCGGAATGACCGGTACAGCGGTAACCGATGCAGAAGAGTTTTGGGATATTTATGGGCTTGCCGTAGTGCCTACCCCAACGCACAGGCCGCTCTTGCGTGCAGACAAAGAAGATAAAATCTACAAAACCGCCCGTGAAAAATTCAATGCCATTATCGAAGAAATTGTAGAACTGTCTACCCAAGGTCGTCCCGTGTTGGTGGGCACTACTTCGGTAGAAATTTCCGAATTGGTGAGCAAAATGCTTTCCCTGCGGAAACTTCCCCATCAAATATTGAATGCCAAACAGCATCAAAAAGAGGCGGAAATCGTAGCCCAAGCTGGCGTATCGGGTACGGTTACCATTGCTACAAATATGGCCGGACGTGGTACAGATATCAAACTGACGCCTGAGTCTAAGGCAGCCGGTGGACTCGCCATTATTGGTACCGAGCGACACGAGTCCCGGCGGGTAGATAGACAGTTGCGCGGACGAGCAGGGCGGCAAGGAGATCCTGGTTCTTCTCAATTCTTTTTGTCTTTAGAAGACAGCTTGATGCGGTTGTTTGGTTCACATCGCATTGCAGCTTTAATGGATCGACTTGGTCTAGAAGAAGGAGAAGTCATCCAACACAGTATGGTAAGCCGGTCTATTGAGCGGGCGCAAAAAAAAGTAGAGCAAAACAACTTTGCTGTGCGCAAGCGTTTGCTGGAGTATGACCGCGAAATGGGTACCCACCGCAACGCAGTATACCAAAGACGCAACCATGCACTTATGGGGAAGGGGGTAGAACTTGACATCCTGAACATGCTCTACGATACCATTGGCACAATTTTAGAACACGAAGAAAACACCCAGGAGGCAACCAGGTTAAATGCTATTTTTGCTGCTGTATTTGGTGTTGCTGATGCCTGTTCTGAAGCAATCCTGGTGGATAAAAACAAAGCAGCCTTGATAGAAACGCTCTATGCCCGCCTCACAAAGATCTATTACGAACGTTTGGCAGCCTTGCAACAGCTGTTGTTCGAAAGGTTCAAAAAACTGGATCCAATAGCAAACCCAATCATAGAAGTTGCTTTTTTCGACGGCAAAACCTATGTTCGAGCAGCTGCATACCACGTTGACTGTATGGCTACAAAAGGAGCAGCGCTTGTGCAGCAAGTAGCAAGTCAGACCGTCCTTAGCATCATCGATCAACATTGGAAAACCCATCTGCGTGCCATGGATGATTTAAAGCAATCGGTTCAAAATGCCGTTTACGAAAGGCAAGATCCCATCATCACATTTAAGTTTGAAGCATATCAACTATTTCAGAAGTTTATGGCAACGGTAAGCCAAGAAATTGTTTCCTTCTTGTTCCATGCCGATGTCTACCTACAACTGCCACACACCGTTTGATGCAGTGCTTTTTCGGCATTGATCCCGAAAAGGATATACTCGATCGGAATCAGTTGCCAGGTTAGGTCTCTACAACACGGGTCTTAAAAGGTAGACAAGAAGGTAGCATACAAATTGCCAAAGAAATGCTCAAAGAGCAAGAGCCCATAGAGAAAATCGTGCGGTATACAGGCCTAGCGAAAGAGCAGATACAGAAGATCAAATTATAAAATTTGAACTCTTTTACTGGAGCAAGGGTCTGCCCTCTAAAAGAATACAAAGATAGTTTCCACACACTTAAATGGGCAGACCCTGCGTAGCGATTTCCTGAAATGCCTACGCAGGGGATTGGATGTTTTCTTCCATAAGGTGGGGCCTCCGCTCCTGGGTTCGTTTTACGGCTTCTTGATATGCCCATTCTTGAATGGCTTTGTGGTTTCCAGAAAGCAGTACGTTTGGCACTTTCAATCCTTCGTACACATAGGGCCTGGTATAGACAGGTGGAGCGATCCATCCGTCTTGAAACGAATCGGTCAAAGCAGCCGAAGCATCCGACAAAACGCCAGGCAACACACGCACGAGCGCGTCTGCAAACATTACGGCGGGCAGCTCTCCTCCAGATAGTACGTAATCGCCTACACTAATTTCCAAGGTAATGAAATGGGTGCGTATCCGTTCGTCTATGCCTTTGTAGTGGCCGCATACTACGATTAAATTTTTTTTGAGCGAACAGCTGTTCACCAGCGCTTGATTGAGGGTTTTGCCATCTGGAGCCATGTAAATGATTTCGTCGTAGGGTCGTTGTTGTTGCAACGCCCTAATGCAATTTGCAATAGGCTCTACCATCAACACCATACCGGCTTCACCTCCATAGGGTTGATCGTCAATTTTCCCATGTTTGTAAGGGGTATAGTCGCGTAAATTATGTATCTCTAGGGTGAGCAGGCCTTTTTTGATGGCTCTCTGGAAAAGGAAATGGCGCAGGGGACTTTCCAATAGGCGGGGCAGACAGGTGATAACATCAATGCGCATGAGGATACAACAAAATTGTTTTTGATAGGGGAGCTTTTTTGCAATTACACCGCTCCGTTAAGGAAATACTAAGGGTGTAGCGAGGGGGGGAATCGAACCCCCGACCTTCGGGTTATGAATCCGACGCTCTAACCGCCTGAGCTACCTCGCCAAAGTTGCTTACCAAAGGGCATGCTTCGCCTAAAGCCATATGCATGTACACAAATCCGTATGCACCATGCACCAACTTCCCTCCATTTCACTATATTTATAAGCAGCAGGTGGTATGCCGCAATAGAACAGAAACGAGATCGTCTCTTGAGCGCTTGCATACAACCAAAACCAAACTAGGCCACTGCATCAGGAAAAATAATTTCCCTGGCTCAGCACCCCGTTTTTGGTCGCGATACACCGCCAGTAATAAAGTTATGCATAAATTTATAAAGATGAGCAATATAGGCCTCAAAAAAATAGACAAACTCTTGCTACGCAGTTTTCTAACCACCTTCACTTCCCTTTTTGTGCTTGTGTTGTTTGTATTGGTTATACAACATTTTCTTATCCTATTTAAGGACATTGTAGGTAAAGGGCTTGGTATGGATGTATATGCAAGGATGTTGCTGTACATAGGATTGACGTTGTTTCCCACTGCCTTCCCCATATCGGTATTGATCGCTTCGCTGCTTGTCTTTGGCAACCTTGCAGAAAACTTCGAATTAACAGCCATGCGTTCGGCGGGTTTGTCTTTGCAGCGGATTCTTCGTGTCCCGCTACTCTTTATTGTGCTGCTCAGCGCTGCTTTATTCTATTTTCAGGAATACATACATCCCACTACTAGGCCCCGTGTATTTGCATTGGTCAGCGATGTGTCTCAAAAAAAAGCTGCCTTATTTATCCAGGAAAGTATTTTCTGCAACAACATACCTGGATATGGCATCCGAGTAAATAAGAAACTAAGTACGCATGGTGATGTGGAGGGCATTATTGTTTACGACCATACCAAGCAATATGGTACCGTGGCCATAACGACTGCAGAAAAAGGCAGGTTGTATACTACGCCAGAAGGGGACTGTCTTATTATGGAACTTGACAATGGTCACAATTACATAGAACCTTTGCCTGAAAAAGGGAAAAAAGAGACCAATTCTGAAGATCAGCCATTTTACAGAAGTAGTTTCGCCCACCAAAAAATTAGGATTGGTTTGGAAGCGCTGCAGTTGGGCAACACAGATGCTAAATTTGCGTACGATGCGCGCACAAGAACCCGTCCGCAACTCAAGAAAATGGTGGAGGAAAGATTGCAAAAGGTGCTGGAAGAACAGGCCTATAGCAAACAGTTGTTGAAACAAAAAGCGATGCAGTATGGCGTACACATGCCTTCGAGTCCATCAACCCAAGAGGGGACTACAGCAGGATCTTCCGATGCGCCAACTGTTGCTACAATCGCTACTTTTAAACATTTCAGAGCGCAATTGATGCAAGATCCCACCGGTACCAATCCACTCCTAAAACCATATGATCCTTTTGTGCGTCGTGTCTTACAACGTGCTTTGCGTACCATCGCATACACAAAATCTGCCTTGTATACTCAAAGGCAAGACGAGTTGCAAACGGCATACAATCTACATGCCTCTCTTTTTGAGAAGGAACACCGTCTTGCAGTAGCCATTCGGTGTATCATCATGTTTTTGTTGGCCGCCCCTTTGGGCTGTATCATTCGGAAAGGAGGCTTTGGCATATCGGTACTGATCAGTGCTTTTTTTATATTGTTGGATTATGTTATATCTATGATAGCTAGGGATTGGGTAGAAGCCGGCACCCTTTCGCCTTTTTTAGGTGCTTGGATGGCCAACATTACGCTATTGCCTTTCTGTTGTTTCTTTTTAGCAAAAGGACAAAAAGGAACTGGGTTGTCCCTTGCGTTTCGTTGGCTTCGATTTTGGCCCTATGCTACAAAAAGAAAACATGCTGCGGAACCTTACCATGCAACGCTGAGTTAAGTACTGCAACTTACCAAACTTACCGGTAATATACTAGACCTGTTGCGTAAGTCCTAAAAAATAGTCGATGTTAAAATTAGGGTTTCCAGATATCACTTGATCTAAGATCTCCTGTTAGAAGTCCTTATATGAACCCATATTTTCAGGTATTTTCCAAATTTTCCATAAACTATATATTTATGAGTAAAATGACTTACGCAACAGATCTACTAAAGTGAAATGAAGATGCGGAATAGCGTTCCTACCATCGGGTCCTTTTTGCCTCCTATCTTCCTATCAAGACAAGACTGTCTTAAAGAATTGTAGCTAAGTTGCTGTGTTCTCCTTATTTTTGTAAGAGTTGCATCTTTTTTTTAAAAAAAGATGTCGGTTCTTATGCAAAACCGTTGTGCAACCATGCACCAAGAAAACAGTTATACACGTAACTCGTTGAGCAAGCAGAGAAGACTTGCAATAAGACGCAATACCATCAAATCAAATTAAAATTTTCATGCAATCATTACGCAACATTGCCATTATAGCACACGTAGACCACGGAAAAACCACTTTATTGGATAGCCTATTGCGTCAGAGTGGTACCTTTCGAGCCAACCAAGAAGTCGCCGAACGTGTTATGGACTCCAATGACCTAGAGAAAGAACGGGGCATTACCATTCTAGCCAAATGTACTTCCTTGGTGTGGAACGATACCCGGATCAATATTGTAGATACACCTGGACATGCCGACTTTGGGGGTGAAGTAGAACGCATTTTAAGCATGGTAGATGGAGTAGTGTTGTTGGTAGATGCTGCAGAAGGCACCATGCCCCAAACCAAATTTGTATTGGGCAAGGCATTAAAACTAGGCTTGCGTCCTATCGTCTTGATCAACAAAATCGATCGATCCGATGCCCGCGTAGCAGAAGTAGAAGACGAAATCTTGGAGCTGTTTATGGCTTTGGAAGCAACGGAAGAGCAGTTCAACTTCCCCATTGCGTATGCTTCTGGTAGAGCAGGATGGGCAAGCAGAACATTGGATGGCGAACGAAAAGACTTGTCCCCTTTATTTCAGTTGATTCTTGAACATGTACCAGCTCCCCAAGTAGACCTACAAAAAGACTTTTCTATGCTGATCACTGCTCGAGAATACGATTCCTATTTAGGCCGTATGCTTACCGGACGCATTGTCACGGGTAGTGTTAAGGTCCAACAAGCAGTAAAAGTGCTTAACAAAGAACACGAATGGATAGAAAATGCCAAGATTACCAAAATCATGGCTTTCCGGGGCATGGAGCGTATACCGATTGATGTGGCACATGCAGGAGACATTGTGGCCATTGCCGGCTTGCAACAAGCCAACGTAGCCGATACCATTTGCGCCCCTACCTGCATGGAAGCATTGCCTGCAACGCCAATAGATCCTCCTACATTGGCCATCAATTTCTCTGTAAACGACGCCCCTTTGGCTGGAACCGAAGGGAGCAAGGTTACCTTTAGTGCGTTGCGCGATCGCTTGATGCGGGAACTTGAGTCAAACGTATCTATTCAGGTAACCGAAAGCGCTACCAAAGATTCGTTTGAAGTAGCTGGACGGGGTGAATTGCAATTGGGTATCTTGATTGAGACCATGCGTCGAGAAGGATTTGAGTTGTCTATTGGTAGACCCCGTGTATTGATTCAAGAAGGTCCTAATGGAGAGAAGCTAGAACCCTTCGAAGAGATTCAAATTGAGATGGATGAAGCTTTTTCGGGCAATGTCATTGAATCCATGAGCCTACGCAAAGCAGAAATGAAAGACCTACGTCCCATGGGAGCTGGTAAAACCCGCATCACATTTGTGGGTCCATCTCGTGGATTGATTGGCTACTACGGTGCCTTTTTGACCGAAACTAGGGGTACAGGCATTATGAACCGTACGTTTCATAGTTATGGACCCTACAAAGGAGCGATTTCTGGTAGGCGCAATGGCGTCTTGATCTCTATGGGTACGGGAGAAGCCGTTGCCTATGCACTCTTTAACCTAGCCGATCGCGGAAAAATGTTTATTGCGCCAGGAGAAAAAATCTATGGAGGCATGATTGTAGGAGAACACAACAGAGACAACGACTTAGAGGTCAATCTCCTCAAGGGAAAGCAACTTACCAACATGCGTGCAGCAAGTTCAGATGAAGCAATACGGCTCAGTCCTCCGGTTGTAATGACACTAGAAGAAGCCATTGCCTATATTAAGGACGATGAGCGGGTAGAGGTTACCCCTCAATCCATTCGCCTGCGCAAAGCTATTTTGGATCCGAACGAACGCAAAAGGGCTTCCAAAAGTCAGAAGTAAACACATTCATAAACAATTGGTTAAATAGAGCTGTTGCGTAAGTCCTAAAAAACAGTCGATGTTAAAATTGGGGGTCTCCAGATATAACTGGATCTAAGATCTCCTGTTAGAAGTCCTTATATGAAGCCATATTTTCAGGTATTTTCCAAATTTTCCATAAACCTATGTATGTATGAGTAAAATGACTTACGCAACAGGTCTAATAAGGGAAGCACGCCTGTCTCGTCAGGGATACGCGTGTGCCTTTTTTCTACACGCTTTTTATGCACGCCTTTTTTCAAAGGTGCAAGTTCAGTACAAACAAGAGGTGAACCCACATCTTGAATCAGATAGGGTATAAACGAGGTTAAAATAAAGAGCTGAATTTGATGCCTTTACGCTACAATTCTTTGTACTATGCTCATTTACCTGAACGTAGCATTAGGACCCAGATTCCGCACCTTCTAATTATTTGATTGTGAGTTATTTATTGAATAGAACACTTTTTTGTGAGTAGACCTGGTCGATCACTCGACCAAGCCCCTCCTCAGATCCGGACGTGCGGAACTACCGCATCCGGCTCCCGA
>DATGWI010000047.1:0-2562 GCA_035299565.1 Amoebophilaceae bacterium
TATGTACGTGCATGTACACGTATATACACGTACGTACGAGTACGTACATGAAATTTCATTGAAAACGCATGTACAGTGAAAATTCATGCATGTACGTGCATGTACATGTACTTTCATGTATGTACGCCCACGTACATGAAATTTCATTGAAAATGCATGTACAATGAAGATGCATGCAAAGACGTGCACGTACATGTTCTTTCATGCATGTACGCGCACGTACATAAAATTTCATTGAAAATGAATGTACAGTGAAGATACATGCAAATACGTGCACGTAATTATGCTTTCATGCATGTACGCGCACGTATATGAAATTTCATTGAAAATGCATGTACAGTGAAAATTTTTGTATGTACGTGCATGTACACGTACTTTCATGTATGTACGCGCACGTACATGAAATTTCATTGAAAATGCATGTACAGTGAAAATACATGCATGTACGTGCATGTACACGTATATACACGTACGTACGAGCACGTACATGAAATTTCATTGAAAATGCATGTACAGTGAATGTTTGAAATGTACGAAAATTATTGAATATCATTTAATATTATACAATGTACCTAATTCACTATCTTATTATAGCTGATATATCTGTATCAGAATGTTCTAACTGTTTTAAAGCTCTTATTATCTTGATACCAGATTGAGTGTTTAACATCTTGAATACATTGATAGTCAGTGTCTGTGCCAAAAAGACAAATTCTTCATTTCAATTTCCAACAGGTTATGGGCCCAGGCATAGCCCTTGTGTAAAAAGAAAAACGAAAATTCAAGTGCAATGGCTGAGGCTAAATTCCGTATTGAACCTTTGACAAAGGACAATTACGATACTTGGCGTCTTCATGCCGAGGCCTTGTTGGTTAAATGTGACGGTTGGCAATACGTGAGTGGGACTTTAATAAAACCAGAACAAAATGGAATGAATGCCCTAGCTATAAAAAGCTGGGAGATTGGTGACCAAAAAGCAAAGGCCGATTTGATTCTTTCCATAAGTTCCACTGAGCTAAAACAAATAAAAAACTGCAAAACTTCGAGGGAAATTTGGCTAAAACTGGAAGAAATATATCAATCTAAAGGCCCTGCGCGAAAAGCAACTATGCTGAAGAAATTGACTCGAACTAAGCTCAAAGATGGAGATGATGTTAAAGAGCATCTTGATAATTTTTTCGACATCGTAGACAAGTTAAATGAAATGGACATTGAAGTTAACGATGATCTTTTGTCTATATTGCTGTTGGACAGTCTCCCTGATGTGTTTGACAATTTTCGATGTGCCATTGAATCTAGGGATGACCTACCTAAGCCGGATGCTTTAAGAATTAAGATAATTGAAGAATTTCAAGCAAGAGGAAACAAAAAGGAGGATGAAATCTCTAGTGCACTTCTAGCTCGACCTAATTTTATAGGAAAAGCAAACAAAGCCAGAAACTTCGAGGAGAATGTCGCTCAAGATAGAACCAAGTTGGTATGTCTGCGTTGTAAAAAGCCCGGTCATAGAGCTGCCGTCTGTCGTGCTCCAAGACCAGTGTTCGAAAACGACAGTGTTGAAACCGCAGGTATAATCACAGAGCTTGCACTTCATAATTCAGAAAATAATACTGTGATCCAGGATCCAAAACAGTGGTGCCTTGATAGCGGAGCTACTTCCCATATGACTTCAGACATCGCAAATTTCGAAAATTTAAAGGAAACTAACAAACCGCTTGGCCTTGCGAACAATCAAACAACTGTAATAACTGGAGTTGGTGAAATAAAACTGACAACTCGTAATGGTGATTCGCACGTTCTTAAGAATTCATTACATGTCCCAGACTTGAAAGTCAACTTAATGTCGGTAGCTAAAATTGTCGATGCTGGTGGAAAAGTGTTATTTGAGCCTAATGAGGCAACTGTGCTAAACAGTAAAAACGAAGTCATGCATGTAGCTAAGAGACGTGGAGACCTGTACTTCATACAAAGTGCTCATTTTGCAGAAGACAACTCGAATTCTAAAATAATGCTTTGGCATAAACGCTTGGGACACGTAAATGAAGCTACTCTGAAGGAAATGATGTCGAAGAAAACTGTTTTTGGTTTAAATTTCAATTTGAACGAACATCTAGGTATTTGTGAAATATGTGTCAAAGGGAAACAAACTCAAACAACTTTTGCTACAACTGAAGACAACAGAACTAAAGATTTGTTAGAAATAGTCTACACTGATATTTGCGGTCCAATGCGTGTCAAATCAAAAGGTGGATCAGTTTATTTTATGACATTCATTGATGATAAGTCTCGGTGGTGTGAAATTTATTTTTTGAAGAAAAAGAGTGAAGCGCTAGATGCTTTTAAAAGGTACAAAGCTTATGCGGAAAACTTCACAGGAAAGAAAATCAAGTTCCTTCAGTCTGACAATGGTCTTGAATACTGCAATCAAGAATTCGATGAATATTTACAAAATTGTGGAATAAGACACCGTCTTACAGTACCATATACTCCTCAACAAAACGGTGTTGCAGAGAGGAAGAATCGAACGCTTTTAAACACAGCCAGGTGCTTACTTATTCAGTC
>DATGWI010000048.1:0-11764 GCA_035299565.1 Amoebophilaceae bacterium
TCCTACATTTAAATTGTTTCGAGAGGCTATTATGCATTTTTTTACCCATACTTGGGAGGAGATAAAGCCTAAAATGGATACCAGAATTAACGATAATTTTCAGATCCTAAATCCGGAATCTTGATTCCGATCGAGTATATAATAATATGCAATTTGTAGGAACTAACTTAGCGAAAAACAACAAAAAACCTAGCAAAAAGATATCGTGAGCTTTGCTTTCTTTGTTGCTTACGCGATCTATGCGCAATCGAAAAACAAGTTGCCAGATTGCGTCCCTACCAGAGTTTTCCCCTACCCTAATGGATGCTTTGTAAAAAAAGCCATGCATTTTAGTAGGATTGCGTATATTTAGGATGAAGCTATAGCAAGAGGATACATACTTCCATAAAAATAAGAGCTTGGTCCAGCAACGTTTCCGTATAATAGTGTTTATGCATCTGAAGATGACATAACCTTGAGATGCAGGCAATGCATTTGGAGACAGCTTGTTGCTTTTTTCTGTTGCTTTGTGACACAACGGCGCAGCATCCGGTAGCATGCGGGTAACGCAGCCGGGTATAACACCAAAATGGCCAATCAGGGCAAGTTATGAAAGCGTTCTATTGCAACGGCCTCAGACCATACGCATGGTGTGAAAGCATAACAGAAACAACCATATACAACATACCCATGCATCGATTTGGTGTACGCATACATTGTTTGACTCAAATACATTTTTTCAATTGCAGTTTTTAATAGAACATCAGGATAGCAGTTCCAAGGCACGAGCAGGTCGCATCCGTACCAGCAAAGGGGATATTCGTACCCCTATTTTTATGCCTGTGGGCACAGTAGGATCGGTAAAATCCATCCCCCAAAACGTATTGGAAGAACAAATCAATGCAGATATTATCTTAAGCAATACCTATCATCTTTACCTGCGTCCAGGGACCAATATCTTGGATGCAGCGGGTGGATTGCATGCATTCATGGGGTGGAAACGACCCATCTTGACCGATAGCGGTGGTTATCAAGTATATTCTCTGGCCAATACGCGCACACTTACCGAAGCAGGCGTTACCTTTCGTTCCCATATCGATGGATCCAAACATTTGTTTACACCCGAAAATGTCGTAGACATACAACGAAGCATTGGTTCAGACATTATGATGGTACTAGATGAGTGTACCCCCTATCCTTGCAGTTATGCCTATGCCAAAGCATCCATGCAGCGTACCCATCGTTGGCTTGAACGAGGTTGCACGTATGCCGATGCTACACAAACGGAAAAAACAGCCCATCAAGCGCTCTTCCCGATTGTACAGGGAAGTGTATACCAAGATCTGCGCATCGAGTCAGCCGAAACCATTGCGGCGGCCAATAGACCAGGCAACGCCATAGGAGGCGTTTGCCATCCTACAGGACAATTGTACGAAATTACCGAACTGGTATGCGACATTTTACCAAAAGAAAAACCCCGTTATTTGATGGGAGTAGGTACTCCCTTGGATCTGCTGGAGTGTATGGCACTAGGCGTAGATATGTTTGATTGTGTCATGCCCACGCGCAATGGACGCAACGGTATGCTCTTTACGACCCAAGGCATCATCAATATTACCAATAAAAAATGGAAGTCTGACTTCAGCCCCCTTGATGCGCAGTTGGGTGGCTACGTAAGCAGCCATTATTCCAAAGCCTATTTAAATCATTTGCTCAATGCCAAAGAGCTTTTGGGAGCTCAATTGGCCAGCGTGCACAACCTAACATTTTATTTGTGGCTGGTGCGTAGGGCACGAGAGGAAATTCTGCGGAATACGTTTTCCGCTTGGAAAAACCAAATATGCAAAACCATTATGGAAAAAATTTAACCAAGTAAAAGTCAAATGAAACTACTGGATCGCTATATTTTTCGAAAATTCTTTTCTGCTTTTTTTCTGATTTTAGTCATCATTATTGTGCTGATTATCCTGATCCACGCTACAGAAAATGCAGCCTTTTTTCGGAAACACAAGCTCTCCTTTGGAACAATTGTACATTATTATACCACATTGCTCCCCTATATGACCAATCTTTTAACGCCCATTATCGTATTTGCTGCCACGATTTGGGTTACCACTCGATTGGCCCAACGATCGGAAATCATTGCAATACTAAGCAGTGGTGTAAGTTTTCACCGGCTCGCGGTGCCTTATTTTTCGATTGCTTTGCTGCTTACAGGAGCTAATTTTTATTTGACCGGTTGGTTGCTTGCAGATGCCAATAGAGAGCGTATCAAGTTTGACACCAAGTACCTTGAGATGAGTTTTTTTGTCAAAACGGATGCCTTACACCTCAAAGTAGGCGCAGACCAATACCTCTATATCCAAAAATACCATGGGTACAACAACACAGGCTACCAGGTGAGTTTGGATACGTTTCAAAATGCAACGTTGGTAGAACGTTTGTCCGCAGAAAAAATCAGATGGAACCCCACCGAAAAACGATGGGAATTCCTTTCCTGGAAAAAGAGAACCTTCTATCCCACCCACGAGGTGTTGCAAGAAGGCCACACCTTAGCCTTGCCCCTGGGAGTAGATCCTGAAGATTTTGTGATTAATCCGAGTCTAAAAGAAGGCTTAACCCTACCCGAACTAAACGCCCACATTCAAAAGCTCAAGGCAAAAGGAGACGAAACCATTCGTTTGTTCATCGCTGAAAAACACGTTCGATACATGACTCCTTTTGCCATCCTTATTTTGATTACCTTAGGATTCTTAATAGCGGTACGCAAGCCCAGAGGGGGCATAGGGAGACAAATTACCTGGGGGTTTGTCTTGGCTTGCTTGTACATTTCCTTGTTTTTATCGGCCAAAATTGTCGTAGAAGCACAAAGCGAACACCCACTGCTGGGTATATGGATGCCGAATATCATCTTTGGTTGTTTGTGTATTGCCTTTTATCGGTTGCTGCCTAAATAACGTGCTTAAGGGGAAAGCACTGGTTAAACCGAAAAAATAAAGAAATAGCATGGAAAAAGAGGACGAACGTTTTTGGGTGCACACCCCACTCCATAAAATGACAACGGCACAATGGGAATCCTTGTGCGACGGCTGTGGAAAATGTTGCTTGTTTAAAGTTCAAGATGCAACAACCCAGCAAATCCATACCACTAAGGTGGGATGCCGGTTGCTCGATACCAAAACCTGTCGTTGCTCCAACTACAAAGAACGGTTTAGGTATGTAGATGATTGCATTAAATTAAATGCGGCCAATATACAAACCATTACATGGTTGCCTAAAAGTTGTGCCTATCGACTTGTAAAAGAAAAGAAACCGCTTCCGGATTGGCATCCGTTGGTTACCAAAGATCCTCTATCTACCCTTAAGCAGGGACACTCTGTACGTGGTTTTGTGGTGCCTCCAGCATTGGTGCGTAAACCGCTGATGGACTATCTGCTAGAAGAAGAAATCATTTGATTCAGGTTCAAAGTCATCCTTATTTTAGGGAACGTTTGTACGTTAGCTTATTTATTTGTAAGTTGGTTCAGCCCGTCCGATTGGTTGGACAACAAAGGAAAACAGTAGGTATGATTGTTTTTCCGTATCTTAAGCACATTGCTACTGTAGGTGGTATCAGTCCCATTTTAGCGATTTCCGCACGGAAAGCATGCAGCATGTGTATGTATCCTGTAGGATTTCGTACGGCACAAATGCCAAAATGGACCATAGCAGGTTTCATTGCAACGGCTTCAGCTTGTACGAAGCATTTGTTATTTATTTTACTTAAACATTAAAGTTCTATCTTACTTATGAATTATAAATTTTTGTCCGCATTAACGCTAGTTGCCTGTATATATACAGGTGCAAAAGCCGATACTACTGTCGTGGAGCAAGCTGCATCTAAGGTGACCAAAAAAATGGACGCTTCATTCAAATTGGGCTATGTAGACATTGCGTATGTTCTGGAAAATCTGCCGGAAGCTAAAAAACGCCATGCAGAAGTTCAAAGCTTCCAAAAGCAGATAGAGAACGAAATCCAAGCTAAGTATAAGGAGTACCAAGAAAAAGCCGAAGCTGCACAACAGCAATTGGATACGCTTACAGAAGCGCAGAAAAAACAAAAAAGCATGGAGTTTAACAAACTGCAAGCCACCATCGAGGAACTGGAGAGCCAACGTTACGTTAAAATGGAGCGAAAGTTCAAAGAGGTCATGAAGCCCCTACACGATCGCATTCAAGAGGTGATTGAGGGGTTAGCGGCGAAGCACAACTATACGTTTGTCTTGAACAAAACCACAGAAACAGGACCTGTCTTGCTTTTTGCCACCAAGGAGTTTGACCTCTCTGCACTGGTTGTAGAAACTTTAAAAGCGGCAGAAGTAAAACAAGAGAGCCAGGCTCCAGTAGTGGGACAAAAAAAGCAAGCACCAGCTCAGGGTTCTAAAAAGCCTGTAAAACCAACTCCTAAAAAGAAGTAAAACAACGTAAGGCACTTGTTATACGATTGGCTTCCCTTTTGGGTAAATGATATGCTATGGGATTCAAGTTGACGGGTGCTCCTTGGGTCCGCACTGCTTGCTACCCGCACTTTTGAAAAAAGGAGTGCATAGAAAGCATGCTATTGCTTTCCATGCACTCCTTTTTTCAATCGGCGCTAGATTTTTTACTTTTTTATCAAATAAAAAGTACGAAACAAGAAAGACCGTGCTGTGGGGCTGCAATACCATATCTTCATTCTGATAACGCATAGAGGGTATAAGGTCTTTTTTTCAATAAAAAAGATGCATTCTTGAACCTTAGCGCGCTTTCAGAAAGAAACGCTGGTTGAAGCATTGTAAGGCTCAAAAAGAGGACCTCTTTGGCAAAATCGATCGTAAGTGTTTTTCATTAGCTTATTTTCCGTATGCGTTCTGTAACAGTTACTTGTGTATCATCGTTGGTAATAGTTATTTGTGTATTATTGTTGTCTAGATATTTCAGTGATAGTACCACAGTCCAAAAGAACAACGCGCAAGCCACTGCTTTTGTCGCCCGTGTAAACGACGCATATTTGTATCCAGCTGATGTTGCCATCCCTGATGCAACCGGGATAGAGGGGACAGAACGTACCCATTTGTTGAACCAATACATAGAAGATTGGGCATGCAAAAAATTGCTCCTTATAAAGGGAAGAGCAGCAAATGCTGCGGACAAAAATAGCTGTTTGGACAGTACAGAAGCACAAGTAAACCAATATAAAGAGGATTTGATTGCCTATTGGGTTTTAACAACACTCGTAGAGCGCCAATTAAATACTGCTGTATCAGAAGAAGAGATAGCGGATTATTATCAGAAACACAAAGATGATTTTATATTGAATCACGATATTGTAAAGGGGTTGTTTGTAGCCATGCCTAAAAAGGCAGCGCACATACATGTGATCAAGTCTCTTATGCTGTCCACAAGACAAGAGGATTACGAAAAATTAAAAACATATTGTGCACCATATGCTGCTACAGTTCGCTTAGAACCGGCTCAATGGCTTGCATGGGAGTATGTATTGAATACAGTTGGCTACCGTCCACTTGGAGATGCAACCAGATTGTTGCGAACCAATAAGTTCATACATGTAGCAGGTCAACGAGGTATCTATTTTTTAAGGATCGATGCCTATAAAACTGCTCAGGAGCTGGAGCCACTAGAATCAGCGCAGGAACGCATCAAGTCTATTATTGTACACAAAAGAAGGTTGGGATTAGGAAAAAAAATAAAAGAAAGTCTCTTGCAAGATGCTAAAAAAAACAAAGTCTATGTTATTCAGCCTACCTAAGAAAGGGATTTTTTTCGTAGGGGTATGTTTTATGGGAGGAGCAACGTTCGTTCAAGCCAATGAGCCAGTACGGTTGCTCGATACAGTCGTTGCTAGGGTCAATCAAGAGCTTGTTTTACATTCTGAACTAGAAGAGCTTTGTAAACAATTCGAACTAGAAGGCCACACAGTCGATGCTGCTAAAAAGCAAGAACTCGTGCGCGAGTTGGTTGTAAACAAGATTTTTCTAGCAGAAGCTGTTGCCAGTGGCTACAAGCCCCCCAAAGAACACATCCAACGCGAGTGTGAGATGACTATCGCTTCTTGGATCCAACGGATCGGGTCTGAATCCAAGCTAGTTGCCTATTTTCAACAACCCCTCCAGAGGATCAAAAAGGATTTAAAACGGAGCTTAAGAACAAAATACGCGACGTTTGCCATGCACCACAAGCTTACAGAGCAGGTAACTGTTACTCCAGCAGAAGTAAAAGCCTACTTTGATGCCTTGCCTTCATCCCAACGGACTTACTATTCGAGTGCTTTTGACGTTCGACAGCTGGTAATCTACCCAAAAATAGCAGACGGGCGCAAAGAAGCATCGAAACAAAAACTTTTAAAACTCCGAAAAACAATTCTAGATGGAACTGCTACGTTCCATGATCTGGCAAAGGCACATTCGGATGATCCTCATTCTGCTGCTAGAGGAGGAGAAATTGGATGGGTGCCGAAAGGCATATTGACTCCCAGTTACGAAGCAGCAGCTCTTGGGCTGCAGGTGGGTGAAATCAGTGAGCCCATTGTTTCCGAATTTGGGTTGCATCTTATCGAATTAATTGGACGTACCAAAGATCGATACAATACGCGCCACATTTTACAGGCCTTAGCCCCTACTCAAGAAGAAATCAATGCTGCAGAAACGGAACTACATGCAATACGCGCACAAATCGTAGCAGGAACGTTGTCGTTTGAAACAGCTGTAAAGCAGTATTCAGAAGACCTACAGACCCGGGCAGAAGGGGGGGTGATTGCTGCTTGTGCTTCAGGAGGAGACACCCTTCCGAGCACTTTGCTGCCTGCCGATACGTTAGACCCTACTGTTTATTTTGCCGTTGAAGGCCTTCAAGAAGGAGAAACAACTGTCCCCCAATATATGGGCAAAAAGGGCAAATGGGGCTGGAGATTGCTTTACTTAAAAACAAAAGTAGAAGCACATGGAATGAACCTTACGCAAGATTATGAAAAGCTCTATCAGCAAGTTCTGCAAGCCAAAAAACAAGAAGCCATTCAAAAATGGATTCAACAGGCACAATCAACCTTTGTTATTCAGGTTGCTCCAGAATATAGTACTGAAAAACTCTTCTAAGCATGCATGTGGCAATGGTTGGATCTTCTGTTGTAAATGTAACGTTTAAATGAGACACATAGAATATGTCTGTTGATTGGTATTTTTTGTATTGCATATGCTGAAAAACAAAACACTCAAAGCAGTAGACTTGGGCTTTATCGGCTACAACGAAGCACTGACTGTTCAAGAAAACTACCACGCGGAAATTGTGGCATACAAAAGAAAAAACCGGACGCTACACATCAAAGAACAGACCTCCACGCGGAACTACCTCCTGTTCTGCCAACATCCACCAGTATATACCATCGGAAAAAGCGGCTCAAAAGCAAATTTATTGGTAACCGAAACAGCCTTACAACGACAATCTGTTCCACTGTATGAAGTGAATAGAGGGGGGGATATTACCTACCATGGACCGGGCCAACTGGTGGTTTATCCGATTGTTGATCTAGAAAACTTTTACACCGACATCCATTGGTATCTTCGTTTGTTGGAAGAAGCAGTGGTAGAACTATTGGAAAATTTTTCTATTCAAGCTACTACCATCCCTGGATTAACAGGTGTATGGGTCCGTTCTGCTTCCGGCACGTCCGACTTGGATCGGAAAATTTGTGCCATAGGCATCCGCGTCCGAAATTGGGTAACCATGCATGGCTTGGCCTTAAATGTAACAAATGATCTCACGCCCTTTGGGCAAATTGTTCCCTGTGGACTAAAAAAACCGGTAACATCTATGCAACAAGAAATACAACAAGAAATACAACAGTCAATTAACATACAAATGGTACAAGCTTGTTTACAAACAATCCTTTCTAAAAAATTCGTTTAGCGTTGTTTCCTTGCTAGAAAATGTTTTTATTTAAGTTTTGGGACAACATGGTGTCATCATAATTTACCAGCTTCATTAGGGTTCTTTTAGAACGCAGCAGTTGGTGAAGGTATGACACCAACATGGTCAATAAAGACACGTTCATTGTGAATGAGCCCTATTTGTTAGCAATGAATTCAACTAAATCATATGCAACACAGAGGAGAAATTATTGCAAATGTAGTACGAAGAAGTGGAATCTCTCTTTCCGTATTGGCTGCGAAGATGGGGGTGAGTAGGAATACACTCTACAATCGATTCAAAGAAAGTAACTTGAGTTATGAATTTATATTGACACTAGGAACCGTTATACACTACAATTTTGCAGTGGAGTTTCCTGAAATGATTTCAGATACATTGCCGCCAGAAGATGCACGTGCTGAGTTATGGAAACTAGAAAAAAAACATAAGTTGCTGTTGGAAAAATACAATCGATTGTTAAAATTCTTGCTTAAAAAATCGCAAGATTCGGATCAGTATGCGTTGCACAAGAAAATCCAAGAATTTATAAATTCACCCTCTTTTTAAAAGTAGGGTAACTTCCTTTATGCGCATTAAAAAATCATTAGGTCAACATTTCTTACAAGACCAGCGCCTATCCACACAAATTGTTTCCTTATTGACACAGGAAAGCACCGCTCGTACGGTGCTGGAGGTAGGTCCAGGCAAGGGTAGTTTAACAGACGAATTGGTACAACGGTGCATACCCAACCTATACTTGGTTGAGCTAGATGCTGAGCTTATCCCCTATTTAAGGCATAGATATCCCTCCTTGGGCAATCGAATTCTGGAAGCTGATTTCTTAACATTGCCTTTAGCGGAACGGTTTTCAGGAAACCAATTAACGATTATTGGCAACTTTCCCTACAACATTTCTTCCCAGATTTATTTTAAAATCTTAGACCATCGAGATAGCGTTGTCGAAGTTATTGGTATGGTGCAGAAAGAAGTAGCCGAACGCTTTTGTGCACAGCCTGGTGGGAAAATCTATGGCATTCCTAGTGTCCTGTTGCAGGCCTTTTATACGGTGGAGTACTGTTTTACAGTACCTCCTCATGTTTTTCTGCCTCCCCCTAAGGTTGAATCAGCGGTGGTTGCCATGCGACGCAACGGTGTACAAAAGCTTCCATGCAATGAGGATTTGTTTTTTAAAGTGGTTAGGGCTGGTTTTCAACAACGCCGTAAAAAGTTACGCAATGCGCTGCATGCATTTCTGCATCCAGATAATCCATGTCCCGACTTATTAGAACGCCGTGCAGAAACACTCAGTGTAGCAGAGTTTATCGCTCTTACCAATGCATTGGAACAAAGAAGCTCTTCATTTACAGGAGCCTCATAACGTCCACCAGGCGTTGGGCATAGCCTCCTTCGTTGTCGTACCAGCAGACTACTTTCACAAATTTTCCTTGCACGTAGGTGAGTTTTGCATCAAAAATAGACGAATGGGTATTGCCTATGATGTCTGCTGATACAATAGGATCTTCGGTATATTCTAATATCTGTTTCAGGGAAGTTTGGGCAGCTTCTAGAACAGATTGATTTATTTGATTTACAGTTGTTTCTTTTTGTAATATGGCTGTAAAGTCTACTACGGATCCATTTGCCACTGGCACACGCATGGCCATACCGTCTAATTTGCCTTTTAAATGAGGCAATACAAGGCCTATGGCCTTAGCGGCTCCTGTAGAAGTAGGAATGATCGAAACAGCTGCTGCACGCGCCCTCCTTAAATCGGTATGAGGCGCATCTTGTAACGATTGATCGGTTGTATAGGCATGAATGGTGGTGACAATACCTTGTTCGATGCCAAATTGTTCGTCTAAGACTTTGACAATTGGTGCCAAACAGTTCGTAGTACAAGAGGCATTGGATACAATTTCGGGTTTGTTGCACAATATGGCATCGTTGATGCCGAGCACTACGGTGGGGATGGTTTCACTTTTGGCAGGTGCAGAAAGCAGGACCTGTTTTGCGCCAGCTTGGAGGTGTTTGGAGGCGCCTTCTTGATCTAAAAAACGACCTGTAGCATCCAAAACGATATCTACCATACATGCTTGCCAAGGCAACTGGGCGGGATCTTCGCAACGGAAAACAGCAATGGGATGGTTGTCAATCCAGAGATGGGTATCGGTGCATGCAATCGCACCTTTAAATGGACCATAAATAGAGTCGTATTTAAATAAATGTGCTAGGGTAGTAGCCGGGGCTAGATCGTTGATGGCTACTATTTCTAAATCGCTGTATCCCAAAAGAGCCCGCAATGTTAAGCGTCCAATACGACCAAATCCATTTATGGAAATTCTTTTCTTCATACGTATTTAGTTGGTTTTATTCAGATAAAAGTTGATTCAGTCTAGTTAATAATTTTAATTGCTTATCGCTTGTTTTCCTAAATATAATAAGCTTATCTCCTGTACTTAATGAATGTGGATTGTTGCACAGCTTTAGCGTAAGATCTGGCCAACCTTTGTACAGATAGATCATGGTACCTACCAGGGCAACAGATTCTTCTGGCTTGAACCCGGTATCGTAAACAGAAAGGAAATTGCGGATGCTAATGGATTTTGCCTTGTCAAACAACTCTTTTAATTTTGCTTGATCGGAGTGAGAGAATTGTAAGACAAGATCTAGGAAATGCTCTCTTGCTTGCCCTTGTAAAGGCAATTTAGTACCCCACGTGTCTTGGGGAACATCGACTGCTGGCTGCGCTTTCCCCTCTCTTTCTGTTTGCATCACCAGCCGCTCTAGATCCAAACCAGAAAAGCTCGGTGGCATAGTAGACGTACTATCGCTTGCGCCAGCTGCATTGGGATCGTTCAGAAGGGGACTTGGTGCACCCGTTGCTTGATGTTTGGGATCATTGGTTGCTTGTGATGCTATAGGTGACTTGAGTGGATCTGCTTGTTCAAGGTCTTCTTGCTTAGAAAGTGGTATGTTGCCTTGCAGCTTGGATGCATTGTGTTCTTCTTGCAGTGCCTTGACTAAAATGGCTTTTCGTTCTGCTTCTGGAAGTTTTATGAATGCCTGTTTCGTGGATACATCCAATACTTGGAGCTTGTGGGGTAATTTTGATTTGATGAGCGCCTCTACTTCTATTGAACCTGTACAATTTGAAATTGCTTCTTTTAAAGCATGGGCTTGTTCTTTGGGCAAAATGTGCAACAAATCCATACAGTTTTGCTGCGTTTCGAGGCTACAGGCTTGGAACGACTGCAAGTCAAGGGCTGCACTTTCCTGGATCAAGGTATTGATGACTTCTAACTGATCCGCGTTTTGAACCGCTTGCATCAACTGAGCACGCTTGCCTTTGGGTAATATGGTACGTAAGGTTTGATATGTTTGTTGGGCGCGAAGATTGGTTTCTATAAAGACACACAAAGCGTCCACATCCTGTATCTTGTTTACACTTCGCTCTAGCTTTTCTTTGCTGGCTTCATCCAGTAAGTTGTATAGTTTTTGGTAGGCTTTTTTGTTTTGTTTTGGCAGCTGCCCCAATGTTTTATTTTGGCTTGGAATCAAATCCTTTCGTACCCCACAACTTGTTTGTAAAACAAAAGTTATGCATACCATAAAAAGGTAAAAAAGATGGTCAAAAAATGTTTTTTTGTTTGTGGTTTGCATTACTACCATACGATACAGACTTACAATTGGAACAGCTTCAACAACCCAGATTCCGCACCTTCTAATTATTTGATTGTGAGTTATTTATTGAATAGAACACTTTTTTGTGAGTAGACCTGGTCGATCACTCGACCAAGCCCCTCCTCAGATCCGGACGTGCGGAACTACCGCATCCGGCTCCCGA
>DATGWI010000049.1:0-14818 GCA_035299565.1 Amoebophilaceae bacterium
CTACATTTAAATTGTTTCGAGAGGCTATTATGCATTTTTTTACCCATACTTGGGAGGAGATAAAGCCTAAAATGGATACCAGAATTAACGATAATTTTCAGATCCTAAATCCGGAATCTTGATTCCGATCGAGTATATATAGTTTATGGAAAATTTGGAAAATACTTGAAAATATGGCTTCATATAAGGACTTCTAACAGGAGATCTTAGATCAAGTGATATCTGGGAAACCCTAATTTTAACATCGACTATTTTTTAGGACTTACGCAACAGGTCTATTATCTAGTAAGTAACAAGGAAGGTTGCCTGCATCAAAAGTTTCCTGCATCAAAACCGGTTGCGTGTAGCGTTTCATTTTTCTTTTGGTAGGTATTGCGTAAATTTATGGAAATTAAACATTTGGCTTACCAAACCATTGGAACAAGTCTTTTACTTTCTTTACCAAACTTTATCGCATAGTTATGGCATCAAAACCATTCCCTTCTATTGCTTTTGATTCACCTAGTTGGGTGCACGACCGCATGCATATGGACACCCAATTTGTACATGCTGCCGTGGAACCAGATCCACATACGGGTGCCATTCTTACGCCTATTTTCCAATCGTCTGTCTTTGTACAGGATTCGGTGGAAACTTATTTGCAGAAAGGTCACTCATACTCTGGCTCTGGGAATCCTACCGTTGCTGTACTGGAGCAGAAAATTGCCTGCCTCGAAAAAGGTACAGCAGCGTTGTGTTTCAACTCTGGCATGGCTGCGATTGTTAGTACCCTAGCCACTTTTTTGAAAGAAGGAGACCATTGTATTCTTTCGGATGGATGCTATGGTACTACCCAAGAGGCTGCAAATGAGTTGTTCGGACAGCGAGGGGTCCGTTTTTCCTTTGTAGATTTTACCAATACTGCACAGGTAAAAGCCGCTATTTGTCCTGCCACAAAGTTGATTTTTTCAGAATATCCAACCAATCCTACATTGCGTCTAACCGATCTAGCTGCTGTAAGCAAGTTGGCGCAAGAAGCAGGCATAAAACATGTTTGCGATAGTACTTTGGCGTCTCCTATGGTACTTCGTCCCTTGGAGTTTGGGGCAGATTTGGTCATCCAATCTACCACCAAATACTATGATGGCCATAATATGACCATTGGTGGAGCTGTGGTGTGCGTTTCCTTGGAAGATTACAACCAATTGTTTGCATACAGAAGCAGGTGTGGAAGTATGATGAGCCCTATGGTGGCTTTCTTGACCTTACAATCTAGCAAAACCATGCACATACGTTTGCGGGCGCAGTCTGAAAATGCGCAATACATTGCTGCTTTCTTGGAAAAACATCCCAAAGTAGCAAGGGTAGGCTATCCTGGTTTGTTTTCTTTTCCACAAAAAGAGCTGGCCACTACGCAACACCGCAATGGACTACATGGCGGCATGTTGTACTTTGTCATCCAAGGAGGTGACCATGCAAGGAAGCAATTCTTAAAGTCACTGCAACGTCCATGGAGCTTCGGCGCCAACTTAGGAGCGGTAGAGAGCTTGGCTTCTTGCCCTATGGTTATGTCAAACGGAAATATGACCCAAGCCCAACGGGAAGCTATTGGTATTGAGAAAGGGTTTGTTCGTTTGTCTTGTGGCATAGAACATACTCAAGATCTTGCAGCGGCACTTGAAGCAGCGCTAGAAAAGGTATAAATCGTATAGGAACAAAGATGCCTGGCACAGCCCCCACAAGCCGAAATCCTACTGCTGCATTTGGATGAAATACAAGGGCTGATTTGAGACATGGACTCCGTTTTCTTTTCGTTTTTTCCAATTTTGTTTGGTATATTTACATTACTGACGATCTATAACAATCGTTGTATAAAGTATAAAGCACCTTACATTGCGTGGACATATTCAAGAAGTTCTTGCAACGGAAGATTGTATGGGTTTGATTTATAGCCTTTCTATAGCATTTCAGTATTGAAAGCCCCAGCACATGCAAAAATATATGGGACATTTGTGTTTGGAATGAACCCTACAGAACCAATGCCCAAGTGAGGGATAGGATTTCATTGCAGTGGCCTCAGAAAGATATGCTTATTTTTCAATCAAAACAGTAGATACGTTGATGCACCCTTATTCGGATTCTGTGAAATTGGTTCCTTGCATACGTTTGCCTCTTAGATGGTTTGCTCCACATTGCTTTTCCAAGCAATACCTTATTGCATTAACCTGCTTAACCAGCCTGTTTTTTGGGTTGGGTTGGTGTTCTACCTGGTTTGGTTGGTTGCTTTTTGTATCCATTATACCTCTTTTACTCATTGTACAGCACTGCATCCGTTTTGGGAAACATGCCTCTTTTATTGACTGCTTTGTCTATCTTTTCTTAGCGCTGTTTCTTTGGAATACCTTAACCACTTGGTGGCTCTCTCAAGCCGCGTTTGCCGCGTTTCTTTTTGTTGCTTTTTTCAATACCTGCTGTTTGTTAGCCCCCTGGTATGTTTATTACCACATGCGTAAGCAATTAGGCATGTATGTAGGATATATAGCTCTTGTAGCTTCTTGGTTGACGTTGGAATATGCACATCTGGCTTGGGAAAGTTGGGAGTTCACTTTCCCTTGGTTGAACTTAGGCAATGGCCTAGCAGGTTTGCATGGTTGGATCCAGTGGTACTGCTTTACGGGAATACTAGGTGGTTCGCTCTGGATTTTGATTGTCAACCTACTGTTATACCATTGGCTGGCAGAAGCAGGAAGGACTTATTCGAGTTGCCTTGCCTTCGTTTTGCTGCCTTTGGGTCTAAGTTCGGGCATGTATTATACCCATACCGAAAACGGTACTTTGGTGGAAGTAGTTGTGGTGCAGCCAAATTTTGATAGTTATACCGAAAAGGCCCATGGTTCTCCTCACTTCGTGCCCGTGTCCACGCAAATAGAACGGTTGTTAGACCTCACACATAGGCACCTGACACCCAATACAAGCTTGGTAGTATGGCCAGAATCGGCAATAGATTGTTGTCTAGAAGAGGATTGTATTCTCCAATATCAGGTTATGCAGCCCATCATTCGATTCTTGGAAGCACACCCAAACATAAGCCTGATCTCCGGTATAAGCACTTTTCAGAAATATGGGACCATCAAGTGCACAAAAACGGCTAAGAAACGAGGTAAAAACTATGTAGATTATTTCAATAGCGTGTTGCATATGCGCAAAAGTCCCCACTTAAATTTAGACATATACCACAAGATCAAGAGATTGCCTGGAGGAGAATACATTCCTTATTTCCACCTATTTCCAACAAAAGTGCTAGCATGGATCAAAAAGCAAATTGCTGACATTGGAGAGATAGATCCTTGCTTGGCGCAAGGCAACGAAACCAAGGTATTCGTAACAGAGCATGGGGTACAGATAGCTCCTATCAACTGCTACGAATCACTCTATGGTGCTTTTGTAGGTAGCGCATGTCAAAAAGGAGCTAGGCTACTTACAGTACTAACCAACGATGGTTGGTGGGGAAATACTCCTATATACCAGCATCATTTTAAATATAGTCAATTGCTGGCTGTATCTCATCGGAGAAGTCTTATACGTGCAGCAAATACTGGAATTTCTGGATGTATCAACCAGCGTGGCGATGTGTTAACTGCCACCAATCGGTTGGAGTCGGCTGCTGTACGACAGTTTGTTTGTACAAACGATCGGTCCACTTTCTATAGCATATATGGAGATTATATTGGGCAAATTGCATTCTGTGTTTTCTTGTTTTTGCTTTGCGTATTGTTGACTAGCAGCAACCCGAAACCTCTTGGTGTAAAGCAGTAAGAATTGTAACTTTCCCTGTACTAAAAGAAATTTATGTATGACCATTGACGATATCCTTTTAGACAAATTAGCCGGGCTGGCTCGACTTGAATTTGCTGCGGATGAACGCAGTGCCATTTTACGCGATCTCAATGAAATGGTTGCTTGGGTTGAACAATTGGATGAGCTTGTTATTGACAATGAGCCAATTGAAAAATACCCCGTCGTTTTAAGCATAGGAGACTTACGCGAAGATATGGCAATACATACGCTTGCACACGAGCAAGCTTTAGCACTTGCTCCCCATAGCGATGCAAATTACTTTAGAGTTCCTTCTGTGAAGGGAGTACATGAGCATATGCCCGAATCAACCAACCAATAATTTCCATGGAAACAGATACGCAAACAGCACTCAAAACGCTCAATTTACGTAAAATAGTTATTCCCATCCTGCTTGGATCTCTGATCACCGTTTTTCTTTTTTATAGGTCTGGTAAGGCCTCAAGCGACTCACTAAGTTGGCTATATGCGCCAGACTGGACGTATTTATGCATGGCGGTAGGCGCCATTGTGTTTCGGGAAGTGGGCCATATTTGTAGGCTACGTTTGTTGAGCAGTGGGGCATTGAGTTGGAAGAGTTGTTTTTATGTGGCTATTCTTTGGGAATTTTCTTCTGCCGTAACACCATCTGTAATAGGGGGTGGCCTTGTAGCTATTTTTCTCTTTTCCAAAGAAGGACTTTCATTGGGCAAGTCGCTGGCATACGTTATTGTAAATGGCATTCTGGACAACCTCTTTTTCCTCTTGGCTGCTTCTTATAGCTTTGTAGGGGGGTATGCATCTTTTTTTGCTATGACAGGTGAATTGAGTGGCACCGTAAAAACCATTTTCTTTACCAGTTATGCGTTTATTTTGACCTACACTGTTGTTATATCAAGTGGCGTATTTGTAAATCCAAACTTGCTAAAGTGGATTTTAATGCGGACAACCAGCATGCGTTTTTTGAAGCGCTGGCGAAGATCCGCGTATCAGCTTAGCAAAGACATCATGGTGACATCACATGAATTTCAAGGAAAATGCTTTTCTTTTTGGTTCAAGTTGCTTGTTTGTACCACTTTAACTTGGGTGGTACGGTATGCTTTTTTAAACTTGTTGATTGCTTCCTATGCGCCTGTTTCCTGGGGAGAGCATTTGGCTATTTTTTGCAAGCAAATCATCATGTGGTCACTCATGTTGGTACCATTGGCCCCAGGTGGAAGTGGCATTGCAGAAGTCTCATTTCAAGCATTTTTTGAACATACATTGGGAGATTATACATTAGGCTTACTTGTATTGTGGCGTGCCTGTAGTTTTTATTTATACCTAACGGTAGGCGCTTTCTTTCTGCCTAAATGGATCAGAAGGGTGTTTCGAAATCGATTGGCACAATAGTCTACAATGCATTAAAAGGTGCCTACGCTTTGTTAAAATGTTTGGTAATTTAAATCCAGACATAGATGTGGATATGTATTTAGTTGAAATACAGACTTATAATACCAAAAACCGGTGAGCCAAAACCTATACATGCTCCAAAACAGAAAATAGGCAGAAGCAATTACAAGACGGCTTGCTTGCATAGTGTATTGGTGCTTGTTGAAGTAGTGACCATGCACACAGGCGCTTTCAAATGGACAGGAAAAGATCCGTGAAAAGTGCAGGTTGTAGACGGGGGAACTGCAGTAAGCAGGGGGGTAGGGGAGGTGTAACGTCCTTCTAATTCGCTTACAATTATATAGGTTCTAGAGCGTGGAAATCTACTACGTTCGAGATTATATAAATTTATTATACTGAAAATCATTAAAATTTACAACAAAGAATACGTACTTTTAGGCAATATTTTGCTCATAGCAGATATCCACAAGCAAGGGTGTGTAACTGCTCTTTACCGCCAATGCATCGCACCGTTCGTTTTCTAGGTGTCCAGCATGTCCTTTAATCCAGCAAAAACGTACACGATGCTTTTGATATACCTCCCAAAAACGTTTCCATAGGTCGGGATTTTTCTTCTCCTTAAAATTGGTTTTCAACCAATTTCTGAGCCATCCTTTTTCTACGGCATCCACTACATATTTAGAATCTGAATAGACCGTAACCTCTTGTCCTGGCTTTTGTAAAGCCTCTAGGCCTACAATAACCGCCAACAATTCCATACGGTTGTTGGTGGTCTTCCTATATCCTTCTGTGAACTCTTTGGCATATTGGTCGGTCTTTAGAATTACGCCATATCCACCTGGCCCAGGGTTCCCTCTAGATGAGCCATCTGTATAAATGTGAATCATGTATTGCTCAAAATTTGAAATCAATACCGGTAATATCCCATGCCTCAACCACACTGATGGGCTTGTCGTAAAAAAAGACTGGATCTGGCTCAAGGTTGTTTCGAATATTGCCGGGTGACCATTCTTTTTTTCCCTCTTGTAAGACCAATATGCGTATGGCATAGGTACCCGGTGGAACCATTTTAAATTGATAGTTTTTCTGATTTCGAATGGAATCTACCACTTCATCATTTTCGTTTAAAAGCTCGATACGAAAACAACCGTGTTCCGTCTCAATGGTCCCAGCAATAGTGCCCGTCTCTGCTTCCTCTCTAAGGACATAGCTGCTATCTATTGGTTTGTTTTGTTCTTGATCAAATGCAATACATGCTCCTGCATCCATTTTCAGCGCTATGGAACGTTGCATGGTTGTATGTGTGCCTTTGCCTTCTTTTTTGGTGGTAGTAAATTTTTTCAGCTCTTCTTCAGAAAAATTCTTTTTTATAGTTAATTGTGTTTTCGTTGCGTTCCAGCGCAATTCCTCTTTTGCAAGGCCAATCTTTTCTTGATGTTTCCCTTCAAAGTACACCAACGATGCAACCACTTTTGTAATAGGCTTATTGAAAGAAATGGTCTCCCGAAAGCGGGGTATAATAGAAGAAATCGGACGTGATTTGAGGCTATGCGTTAAACGTTTTATATCCTGTTTCCCCTCTTTGAATCGGATGGTTACATGCTCTTCCAACAACACATGCAAAGCATCTTCTGCTGTTAGTTTCAATTCAAAATCGTCTCCTTCTAGCATACCCAATGTATTGTATACCAATACTGTTTTAGGCGCAGTGGGATCAACAAAACTGTAGAGCTGCATGTTTGTTCCTACCACCTGAAGCGGAGCAGCAGCATATGTTTTCACAGTCTTATTCAGCACTATTGCACAAAATCCTTTTTGTGGCGCCACACGTAAAAGCTTGAAATCACGCACATCGGCTGCTACCAAAGGCACTACAATATCTTCACGGGACTCTGTTAGATCAATGAGATCGCGCAGAAAACCATATCTTTCTTTTTCATAATCAATTTCACCTGTGTGTGTTTTTCCAGTCATCGCCCGTATGTAATACCTACCCAGACGGATGCGTTCTATGCTGAAATTACCTTCTTTGTCGCTGGTGGTATAGTAATCCGGTTCTCCCTTGCCTTTGTTGTTCCATTCTTTAGGATCTCTTTCGGCATTGTATAGACAAACATGGACATCTCCTACAGGCTTATTGGTTAGCAAATCTTTGATGCGTCCTTTTGCTGTAATGGGATCTATAAACGATCCTGTGCTAAACGTCAATACGGCATTGGTGGCTTTGGTTCCTTCGTGGGTATCTTTCACTACATCGTTAAAATGCATGGAGTAGGTCGTATCTTCTTTTAAAGGAGCATTCAGCATTATCTTTAACGTACGTCCACGTACTTCATAACGATAAGCTTGTTGTTTTTTGGGTTTCTCCAATTGGGGCATCACCCTAAGTTTGGAATATATGTTCTCTACTGCAATGTCTTTATCAAAAGTTAGGATAATCTTCTTTCCTTTGAAATTGAGGGACCCATTTTCTGGGACAGTACGAATAAGCATAGGTGGGGTTTCATCTGGAGGACCTCCTTCTGGGGTTTGTACGGCGACACACGAAACAAGCAATCCGACCACACACAAAATAGCATTCCAGAAAATCTTTTGAATTGTTGTCGTTATAAGCATGGATCAAAATAGATAATCTACGGTATAAAACCGTTTCAATGAAACCATTGCAACAGTCTCTCTATGTGGAGAATGGGGGACTCGAACCCCCGACCTTCTCGATGCCATCGAGACGCTCTAACCAACTGAGCTAATCCCCCAAACACCAACATGTACGTATAGCATTTTTTGCACAATAAATCAAATAGTGGGCAATGTATGCTTCCTGAAAAAAGGCTTAAATTTGCCTTTTTACCCGAAGCAGATAGAAGCGTTAAAGTTAAGCAGTGTAAAGCAACAACCACCTCTTTAATTAGGAAACACGAGCCACTGCCTATTGGATAGGCAATGGCTTGTGTATACAGAGTCAAAGGAAAAAAGAAAGGGGAGGGCTTCTCACAGCTTTTATCAAAAAAAACAAAAAAACAAAAAAAATGATAATGTAAAAGAGTTTCTAGCAACAAACCCTCTTTCACACGCCATAAGAAGCCCAGGATCGAAAAAAGCTTACAAAGGAACTACATCAAAACGCAAGGTACAAGCAACTTCCTCATGCAAAGTAACTGTTGCTTGGTAGGTTCCTATGGTCTTAATAGGTGCATCCAACGTGATACACATGTAATCCACTACAATACCTTGTTCTTTCAATACTTTTGAAAGCTGTAAGGGGGTAACAGAACCAAATATTCTTCCTCCTTCGCCCACTTTCGCTTTTAATACCAAATTGCATGCAACCAAGGTATCCAGGAGTGCTTGTGCATCTGCTTTTTGTTTTATTGCCTTGCTGGCTGCCTGTTTTGCATTTTCAACTACAACTTTTTTTATTCCTTGATCGGCTACAACAGCCAAACCTTTCGGGATAAGGTAGTTTCGAGCATAACCAGGCTTAACCGCAACGATGTCTCCTTTATGCCCTAACGAAGGACATTCGGCTTGTAATAATACTTCCATAGTGCAAAAATTACTTTAGGTTATCCGCTACATACGGAAGCAATGCCAACTGCCGCGCACGTTTTACGGCACATGCTACCTTTTTCTGGTATTTTAGGCTATTTCCTGTGATACGCCTTGGTAGTACCTTACCTTGTTCATTTAAAAACTTCATCAAAAACTCAACGCACTTATAATCGACATGTTTAATACCGTATTTCTTGAAACGGCAAAACTTTTTGGGAACCGTTTTTTTTTGTATTGCTTCGTTTAATAACGTCATGATACCGTCTCTATCTTAGCTTCTCTTTGTTTGTCTTCTTTTTGTACTGATCGTCTTGCTTTGTTGTGGGCTATTGCATGCCCATCTAGTGCGAAAGTCAAAAAACGCAATATTTTTTCATCACGAGAATAAGTTACCTCTAGCTCTTTGATAAGCTCGGGAGCACTGGTAAACTCTATTAAATGATAAAATCCATTTTTTTTGTGTTTGATTGGATAAGCCAATTGCTTTAATCCCATTTCTTCCTCATGTTCTATGGTAGCATTGCGCTCCTTCAAAAAAGACCTATATTTATGAATAGCTTCTTTTGTTTCATTGCTAGAAAGTACGGGAGTTAGTATAAATACGGTTTCGTAATGTCTTAATTTCATATGTACATGGTTTCCTGCCAACTGGTGCTACAGTAGACAAAGCTCTAAAAAAAAAAGTATAAAGTCAAGTTCCTTACGGAGGAAAACAATATGAATGTAAAAATAGAACCAACTTGGCAAAAGGAATTAGAGGGTGAATTCACACAAGCCTACTTCCAAAAATTAGTTGATTGCATCAAACAGGCATATCAAACACAGACCATTTACCCAAAAGCAAAACAGATCTTTAGAGCTTTTGATCTTTGCCCCTTTCCTCATACAAAGGTAGTAATCTTAGGGCAAGATCCCTACCATGGCGTAGGACAAGCAGATGGATTGGCTTTTTCGGTCCCAGAAGGCATAGCCTTTCCGCCTTCGCTTCGAAACATTTTTATAGAACTTCAGGAAGATATCGGATGCCCAATACCCACTTCGGGTTCGTTGGAACAGTGGGCAAAACAGGGCGTACTGTTGCTCAATGCAACACTTACAGTAGAGGCATACAAGGCGGGTTCGCATCAGAAAAAAGGATGGGAACGATTCACAGATGCAGTCATACAAACCTTGGCTACCCATAAAAAACATGTCGTGTTTATATTATGGGGAAGTTATGCACAACAAAAGGCCGCCTTGATTGATCCATCAAAGCACTTGATACTGAAAGCTGCACATCCTTCTCCATTGGCCGCACACAGGGGATTTTTTCATCAAAAACCGTTTAGCAAAACAAATGCATACTTAATCGCTACTGGTCAGACGCCCATTCAATGGTAACAACCCATTGAGCCAAAGTCAAGCCCGCAAGGGATTGACTTTTTTGAAAAAAAAGCTAAATTGCTTTCTCTAAACGAATTTGTTTAAGTTTAAAATACAATACATATCGATTCAGTTCGGGCTTGTAATGCCAACCAACTTTGTACACATATGCAGAGGTTTAAGACAAACGTTTCCATACAGGAGCCAACTACTTGGACACCAGGCGCAAGGGCAATAGATCTCACATACAGGTGCAGTCGCATTCCCGATCCGCCCACTGGAGCAACTCTGGCTTTGCTTCTATTTTCAACTCCATTTGTTCAACCTTTAAACCAACCCATATTATGATTGTTCAGTTAAACGTTGCACTCCTAACTATTTTCCTGTTCTGCACTTTTGCTGTAGCCATAAGCTATTACTTGGTTAAGTTTAGTAGGTACAAAAACCACATTTTGGACATGATACGCGTTAGGAATCCAATTGATCTTTATCTTGGGGCTATATTAATAGCCATGTTGGCACATATGGCTATATGGACTTGGGGTAGGGAAATGTTCATCAATTTCCAGTTGGATATGCCACTCTTGCTAGTTCTTGCTTTCTTAGTGGCTACTATAGTCGTAGGCTATTGCTTTAGCCGACAAAAGATTACTTTTCGGGAATACGCAGTAGGCAACAAACAGTTTACGACGGCTACCTTGGTGGCAACGGTCATGGCTACAAATTGGGGAGGAGGTGGATTGGTGCGTACCGTCCAACTGGTGCATAACCTTGGCCTGGTGTTTGTAATTTATATGATAACGAATCGATTGAGTTTTTGGGTGGCCAGTCGACTAATGGTCCGTATGGGTCCTTTTATGCAAAACCTTTCCCTGCCAGAAACCATAGGCCGCGTTTATGGGAAATGGCCTAGGGTGGTTGCATCCATTTTCTGTATTTTGAGTTCCGTTGCGATTCTTGCTGGTCAGATTAATGTAATTAAGGTAGCGATTGGTGCCTGTTTTGAGTCAATCAACCCACAACTACTTACCGTAGCAGCAACCCTTGTGGTGATTTTTTATTCTACCTTTGGGGGTATTCGGGCCGTGACCTTTACAGATGTGCTGCAGCTGTTCACCTTTTGCATCGTTATCCCCATCTTGGCTTGGTTTATGTTTGTCAAAACAGACAAATCCATAACGGAGATTGCAATCTATTTGCAGAACCATGCTAAGTTCCAATCCCAAAACGTTTTTCGTTTGGACAAACAGTTCTTTGGCTTCTTTTTTTTATGGTTATCAGCCCTAATAAATACTTTTTCAAGACCTGAAAATATGCAACGCATCTACATGTCTGCGGACATCATACAGGCAAAAAAGACATTTCGGTATGCAGGACTTTTTAGTTTGCTCTTGGCAACCTTGATTATAAGCATAGGCGCATTCATTTTTGTAGCTGCCCCAGATTTGCCTAAAGAAGAAGTCTGGAAGTATGTATATGCCAATATACCCCTGGTTTTTAAGGGATTCCTAGCCATAAGTTTGTTGGCCATGGCGATGTCTACCGCAGATTCTAATATAAATGCTTGTGCTGTGATCGTTAGCCACGACATTATCGAAGTATTGGGAAAACCAGGAGCAGCATTCTACACCCACCAGCTTCGTTTTGCCCGATGGGTTTCTTGTGTGGTTGGGTTGCTCGCCATGGGAGTGGCCTTTTATACAGCAGATTTGTTGAAGTTATTTAGTTTAATGCTGGATACTTCTTTACCCGTTATTACGGCACCGCTTCTTTTGGCTCTCTATGGCTTTCGCGGTACTTCCCGTACCGCTTTGATCGGCATGGGGGTAGGAGTTGGTTCCATAGCACTCTGGAAATGTTTTATTGAAACACATACCGGTATCAGTGGTGCCTTCCCTTGTATGCTTCTAAATGGCTTGGCCATGTTGATTGCCCACTATAGGTTCAACCAACCCGATGGTGTGGGTTGGGTAGAGATGGACGATGTATATTGGCAAATACAGCACACAGCAGAACGCCAGTTTACCCGTTTGGGACAGCGGGTCGACCGCTTTTTTGGACTGTTCAACGCCGATGTACTTTCCAAAGCCGTACCCAAACAAAATCAATTGGTCAGTGCTTTTCTGTATTGTCTTACGATGCTGCTCCTCTCAATGGTGCAGCACCGCCGCACGATTTCTATTTCACTAGGAGCCACCTACTTGCGTCAAATTGTTGCAGCCTTCCTCTTTGCTGGAGCAGCCTTTTTTCAGGCTCCCCAGAAATACAAAAAGTTGCCCAAATACGCTGCCTTAAAAGGATTTTTGTGGATCGCCGGACTGACCTATGTTTTGTTGATCGATATGGGTTGGCATTGGAAATACACCACCGAACCTGGATTTACGGCCTTTCTGACTTTTGCGCATGTGGGTGTTTTCTTTTATCTTATACCATTTTATACTGCCTGTTACCTGACCACCATCGTCTCTACTGTATATGTGTTTCACTTGATGTTTTTGGGAAAATTTTCAATCAACTTTCCAGAATCTGTGCAGCATACCATTGGATTGGGTATGGTATACTTATTGCTTATGATCCGAAACAAAAGCAAGCTTCGGGTTCATCAAGAAAAAGAAGAACGGTGGTCCCAAAAAGAGACCTACAGAGCAGCCCAAGCAGAAGCATGTTACCAACACAGACGAGAGGTCGCGCTCCGAACCATGGGAACCACAAATCCCGGGGAGATCCACCAAGTTATTACGACACGCATGAGCGCTCTTTTCAACCAATACGCCCGTACCGAGCAATCTAGTGCAAGACGCAACCATTGGGTCAATACCTTTATCCGAGATACAGCTGCCTACATCAACCAACGCCTCCGTTTGGACCAACTTGCTCCCATCCGTCCCATGCAGATGGGTATCTATTCCGATGTGATTTCTCCCGTCGAGCATGCAATTTCTCAGGATCTGAGTGTGCCCCCCAGATTGTGTTGGCATCGCCCCGTGGTACCCCCCCCCCAAGAGCTCAAACTACCTGAACATGAAGTACCTCTTCCGCAAGCCCCCCGTAACATGGTAGCTGATCCAGTGCAGTTGCAAGAACTCCTTACGGAGGCGATCAAGTTTGCCACCCAATACGACCATGCAATAGGTCCAGAGCGACAAACCATTCGCGTGGAAGTATATTCTGCCAAGCTGCTGCACCACAAATCAGCCCTTTCCAATACAAAAAGACGGTCTGCGCAGTGCAAAGGACCGCTGCACGATGCCGAAGCGCCTATATATGATGCCGTAGTGATTTGGGTAGGCAATCAAACCATTCTGAAAGACAAACGACCTTCCATACGTCCTGTTTACTTTTCCACCGACTCCATCCAACCCACCGATGGATTGTACAAAGGAGGTTCTGCTGTGGAAGAACGCATGCGTGCCATTGTAGACGCCCACCATGGCTTCCTCTGGTGCCATCCGCCTGCTGCAGACCAGACTTTGGCCGATAACGACGATACAGACCACCTCCAGTTCGTACCGTTAGAAGATTCGGTATTGATTGTATTGCCAGTAGATGTCCAGGAACTTTCCGACCAATATGGAGATGTGTATACCTACTTGTGCGTACCTACTGCGGAGCAACAGCAGACCATAGACAATGCCCGCAAAGCGTTTCTCGACTATGTTTCCACCGACCCTAATTTCCACGTAAAAAAGCTGACCAAAACCGTGGATCTGTTGCAGCAGATTTATTGTGGCAAGCAGCATGCCTCGGGGGTGTTGTTTTTTGTTCGGACGCTGGAAATTGCCGAGCTGGTCATACGGGAATGGAAAGACAAACCAGCGTTGTTTGCAGCTGCTTTGGGCCCCAAAGAAGTACTTACGACCGATTTGGTCATTGTTTTGTTGCTCTATGCCTTGCACAAGCAGAGCTTTGTGACGTTGGAGTTTTTGCGGATCTACTGTCCAAAAAATGTTTACCGCAAATTGGATGCAACGGCTTCCCTCGAAGCTACGATTCTGTCGCCCAATTTCTTGAAAGAAACCGATAGAGATCAAGCCGAAGTCCTGATGCTCAATAGCTCGAAATTGACAAAGAAAGGCAAAGAACTCTTTGCAAAGTACAAACTGGAAAACCGGCTTGTTGCGCTCTACATCAAGCTTACCGAATGGTATTATGATTTCACCAATGCCAAAGGGTATACAGACCAAGCCCTGTTGCAGAAGCGGATCGACCAAGCGCACGCCTTTAAGCTAGACCTGGCGTTGGCCTATTTTCATGGCACCACAGTGGCCCAAGACTTCCAAGCAAAGATGCTTGCGGCTGTGATGCATGCCTGTCCTTCCCCTGTCAATGGCCCATTGGAAACAGTCCGAAGGTCAGGAAGGAACAAGGATAGAGCGGTGGGGTCAGTTTTAGATGATTCTCTTTTAGAAACGGATTCAGTGGCTGAAGCAACTTAGCAGTAAGGAAAGATGCTATACGTTAAGGGGTAGCCAACGCGTCAATGCGTTCTCTCTTTTTTTCTCTGTGTGAATTAAAACAGCAATAGACCTGTTGCGTAAGTCATTTTACTCATAAATACATAGGTTTATGGAAAGTTTAGAAAATACCTGAAAATATGGCTTCCTATAAGGACTTCTAACAGGAGATCTTAGATCAAGTGATATCTGGAAACCCCCAATTTTAACATCGACTATTTTTTAGGACTTACGCAACAGCTCTA
>DATGWI010000050.1:0-1807 GCA_035299565.1 Amoebophilaceae bacterium
GTTTATGGAAAGTTTAGAAAATACCTGAAAATATGGCTTCATATAAGGACTTCTAACAGGAGATCTTAGATCAAGTGATATCTGGAAACCCCCAATTTTAACATCGACTATTTTTTAAGACTTACGCAACAGCTCTAATAACATCGGATACTAAAAAAGAGGAAAATTGCATAATGTTAAAAATTTTTTACGTTCTCCTTATAAAGGAAACGAAATGGGTCATATGTCTTTTTTGCTGTTCACTTTTTTGATTAAGTTAGAACAACTTTAAATGTATTCACTCCACTTACTTATTTTTTAGTCAATGACAAAGAAAGAACCTCACCCACACGATCAACTGTTCAAGCAATCCTTGGGGAGACAAGATGTGATATTGGATTTCTTAGCCAACCGATTACCGAAAGAAGTTTTTAATCAGATCGATCAGGAGAGTTTAAGATTAACCAATAAAACGTTTGCTGGTAAAGTCAGATTGCGGGGGGAAAGCGATATAATCTTTCAGGCTACTATAAACAACCATCCAGGATATGTCTATTTTTTATGTGAGCATCAGTCAAAAATGGATTATTGCATGCCTCTAAAGTTCCTGGAATACAACGTGCGTTTGATGCGTCAACACATCAGCGAAGATGGACATACGACCCTACCTGTGATATTAAATATTTGTGTCTACAATGGTCTGGAAACCTATAACGGACCTACGAACCTTTTAGATATATGCGCTAATCCAGATTGGGTACGCAATTATATGTTTCAATCTTTTCAGTTGGTAGACCTCAATAGAGAAAGTCATGAACAAATTCTAAAGGATAAGAAAGCCGCTTTCGCAGAACTGCTACTCCGACAGGGCATTCGTAGGGAATTTTATACATGGTTGAAAACGCATGAACAATTTTTTTTAAATTTATTACAGGAAGGTAACATACCCTACGTGGAAGAAGCGTTTTATTATATCTTGCAAATAGATACAGACGAACAAGTAGAAGCAAAGTTAGCAACCATTAACCCAGTATTAAAAGAATTAGCCATGTCAGCAGCACAAAGATTGAGACAAGAAGGGAGACAAGAAGGGAGACAAGAAGGAGAAAAATTAGGCGTCCTAAAAGGAGCAATTTCCATAGCTAAAAATATGCTTCAAGCAGGTTCAGATATAGATTTTATTGTAAAAGTCACTGGTCTATCCAAAGCAGAGATTGCTAATCTAGCGTAATTTTCTTTTCCATTGGTTGTCTCAAATTTATTGTTTTTCGCCCAGTGACTTTTACTAAAAAATTGGTTGTCAATTACTTATAGATTTTTTTACGGAACATCGGTTAAATGTACATATCCTAAACTAAACTGAATTAGTTTGAACCGGTTTAGTTTATTTTAAGTATATACTCGATCGGAATCAAGATGCCGAATTCGTTATACGATCTCGCACCTAGTTCACCTGCCCTTGCCGGGCGGGCGTTCCTTTTTGGCATGGATCAAAAAAGCAACCAAAAAAATATAGCACCTTTGAAAAAAGGAAGTGGAAAGCAATAGCACGCTTTCTATGCACTCCTTTTTTCAAAGGCGCAGTTGGCAGTACGGACCAGCGTTGGGAACCCGTATCTTGATTCCTATAGCGTATATTTAGACTTAGAATAGCCTTCTTATTTTCTCTGTTTGAATTAAAACAGCAATAGACCTGTTGCGTAAGTCATTTTACTCATAAATACATAGGTTTATGGAAAATTTGGAAAATACCTAAAAATATGGCTTCCTATAAAGACTTCTAACAGGAGATCTTAGATCAAGTGATATCTGGAGACCCCCAATTTTA
>DATGWI010000051.1:0-9128 GCA_035299565.1 Amoebophilaceae bacterium
CTGTTTTTACAGACAAATGGTCAGCTTATCGGGGCATTTTACCCAAACGTAAGCATGTCGTTGGCAAGCAATATACACAAGCTATTGAAAGTATGAATGCTACTTTTCGTCACTATTTATGCCGTTTTAGACGAAAAACCAAGGGCTATTCTAAGTCTGAACGCATGGTTGAAATTACTTTAGCACTTTTTACTTTTAGAAAATCTATTTTTTGATTAGCAATCCCCTTTTTCCTTCATTGTTGGCAATAACAACTGGTTCGTTTCCTTCCATTACGGAAACACAGGAGTTGGTAGTTCCTAAGTCAATTCCAATTATTTTTCCCATTGCTGTTGTTCTTTGTATCTAATTAGACAGTTTCGTATTTCATATATATTTGAGACCGGTGCAACGGACACCTTCTATGGTTTCTTTCATTGCAATGGCCTCGTATTGATCTTTACTCAAAGTAAAGGACAAAGTTTATGCCAAACTACATCCAGTCCAAAAACTTGTGCCAAAATGGCATACCTTTGTTTTTTCTGACTATCAGACAATTTTAAAAGTCAATGAACCTCTTGCATCATTAAGGCAACCCTCACGAAGAACTCCGACAAAATAGCCGCTATTCGTTTGCAACGAAGGGTATGTTATTTTGGTGAAAAACCAATTGTGTGTCTAGCAAAGGAGGATTAACCACTATTGCAACGCCTGCTGGTTTTTAGCAACCCTACAAAAAGCCAGCGCGCTTTCCATATGGGTTGTCATGGCCTGGACGTTGGACAAATGTATTGCTCATATTATGGATATTTCCCATATGTAAAGAGATATCGGCAAGCTGGTCTATCGATGGCATGCTACTCATGGCTTCTTTTAAAAGTTTGATATTTGGTTTTGAGGTAGTATTTACCCCTTCTTCTTGGCATGAGTTTTGTAGCGGCGCTGCTTGTTCCAGGAACTGTTGTTCAAGCTTAGGTAGTGTTTCCCTTACGTTGGCCAACCATTGATCCACCTGATCGGATGTAGCTGTTGCTGCTATTTTGTTGCTCGTGTGTTGCACTACTTTTTCAAAAAGAGGCACTGTAATGCCATCTACTTGTCCTGCAGCGATCTTTTTATGAACCATTTGTACCGCTTTTGTATACAACGTAGGATTGTCAAAAATAGCTGATGTAGCCTTTTCTATGCCACAAGCTCGAGCCTGATCTTGTACCTCATCCATAAATGCATCTACCCATGCATGGGACTGTATACCTAGATTTATACCTATTGCTGGGTCATAGGTTATTGCTTTAGCGGCTTTTGAACGGGATCCTGTCCATTTTCTCGCCAATAAGGCTCCCCAGGTAAGCAGGCCATTCGTGTCGCTGTTTTTAACCCACTGGTCGCCCATGTCCAAAACTATTGGACCAGTTGTTGGCCTAATAGGTGGTGTACCTGTATTGAGCGGATCACTACAAACAACTGGTTTTGAAGATAACGGTGCTTCTAGTGGATCTAATGATACTGGCTTGCTATAGCTACTACCTATCATTAACTTTTTACCCCATGCCCATAGATCATCCATCCAAGAAGTTGGCTTACCAACGCTACTGGTAACGAATGCCTCAGTAGATGCTAGGGCCTTTACTGGTTGTTTTAGATCATGCGCTGCTATTGGACTTAGTTCCTGTATTACAGAATGGTCCGTTACAGTGTCTATCAAACTAGGTTCTACTGCATCTTTTGTCAAAGATGAAGATCCTTTTATTTTTGGATCTACTAGCGCTTCTGACGTTTTGCTAATTTCACGTTTCTGCCTTGTAGGATTGGTCATGCTGTTTAACAATGCTACTATTTCAGTTGGAGCATTCGCTCTATCAGCGTGGTTAATCCATTCTGCTATAATTTTATTTGCTTTATTTTTATCCTTAGCTATACTAAAAGGCTTCTTACCATTGTTGTTAGTAGCCTGTATAAGCTGCTTAAAGGCTGCCCAGTTATCATGCATATGATACAAATAGCTTAATAATTTTTTGGCAGTATTATAATAGCCTTGTTTAAGAGCTTCATGCAAAGCAGTGTTTCCATCCTTATCCTGCGTTTTTAGGATCTCTTTTAACGCTGTCGGGTCATGCTCAAAAGGTTTGAGTAAGGCAGCTATAGCTTGATCCTTGCCCTCTAAAGCTGCTTTGTGCAAAGCAGTGTATCCATTGTTGTCTTTTGTTTGTATGAACTCTTTTAATGTTGCTGGGTCTGCCGAAAAAGGCTTCTGTAAGGCAGCTATAACCTGATCCATACCCTCTAAAGCTGCTCGATACAAAGCAGTGTTTCCATCCTTATCCTGCGTTTTTAGGATCTCTTTTAATGCTGCTGAGTCATGCTCAAAAGGTTTGAGTAAGGCAGCTATAGCCTGATCCTTGCCATTTAAAGCTGCCTTATGCAAAGCAGTGTATCCATCGTTGTCCTTTGTTTGTATGAATGTTTTTGACGCTCTTAGATCTGCCTCAAAGGGATTCAGTAAGGCGGAAATAATTTCCGCATTTCCTACGGAGGCTGCTTCATGCAAAGCAGTCCATCCATCCTTGCTCTGGGTTTTTATAAAATCTCTTAATGCTGCTAGGTCATGCTCAAAAGGTTTGAGTAAAACAGCTATAGCCTGAACCCTGTCATTTAAAGCTGCTTTATGCAAAGCAGTATATCCATCATTGTCTGTTGTTCGTATGAATCCTTTTAACGCTGTTGGATTATCCCTAAAAGGTTTGAGTAAGGCAGATAGCACTGCAGTATTTCCTACGAAAGCTGCTTCATGCAAAGCAGTGTGCCCATGCTTGTCCTGCGTTTGTATGAATCCTTTTAACTCTGCTGGGTTATACTCAAAGGGTTTGAGTAAGGCTGAAATGGCCTGGTCTTTCCCATGCAGAGCTGCATCATGTAAGGCAGTTTCTCCATCCTTGTCCTGCATTTTTATGAACTCTTTTAACGCTACTGCGTTGTCCTCAAAAGGTTTGAATAAGGTGGTTATAACCTGATCATGGCCTCTAGAAGCTGCTTTATGCAAAGCAGTGTATCCATCATTACTCTGAGTTTGTATGAAAGTTCTTAAGGCTGTTGAATGATTCTCAAAGGGTTTGAATAAGGTAGTTATAACCTGATTATGGCCTCTAGAAGCTGCTTTATGCAAAGCAGTGTATCCATCATTGTCCTTTTCATTTATATCAGCAGCTTGATCTACAAAAAAACTTATTAGATCTAGATTGTCCTCAATAACAGCAAGGAATAAAGATGTATAACCATCTTTTTGTTTGGCATTCAGGCTGGCTCCATGCGCAATAAGAAATTGTATGATGCCTAAGTCACCTTTTGCAGTAGCCAAGTGGAGGGGCATGTAACCCTGTTGGTCACGTTCTTCTATTTGTGCCCCTTTATTGAATAAATTCAATATAATACTCTTTTGCTCAGTAATTACAGCAAGATGCAATGGAGTTAAGCCGTCTTCTCCTTGGATACTTACTTTAATATCATCCCTTTTTAATAGCTCTAAAGCTATGTCTTCTTTTTTAAGAGCAATGGCTAGATGAAGAGATGTCCAACCACTAATTGATGGTGCATTCACATTGACCTTGCTGTTCCCTATTAAAAGCTTAGTAATTCCTAAATTACCAACCGAAGCAGCAAAGTGTAGAGCCGTTAAGTTCCCATTGGCTTCAGCGTTTACATGAACCTTATTGCTTTTTAATAAAGTTTCAACAACATGATCATATTTACCTATTGCTGCTACATGTAGAGGGGTTAACCCTGTTTCAGATGGTGCATTAACATACACTCTGTCATCTTGGGATAAGATATCAACTACCCCACGCTTACCAGAAGCAGCAGCCATATGCAAAGCAGTGAAACCACCTTGAGTACGTGCATTAATATCCATACTGCTACTATGGATTAGACTTGCAACAGTAGCTACATGCCCTTGATAAGCAGCAATATGCAAAGGTGTCCAATTTAAATGAGTCTTTGCATTGATATCTGCACCATGCACCATCAACTCAATAACAAATTTTTCATATCCAGCTTCAGCAGCAACATGAATAGGAGCATAACCATTGGCATCCTTGGCATGAATGTTAGCACCGTTCTCTTTTAAAGTTAATGTAACGTTTAAACTACCACTTCGTGCGGCAGCGTGCACTGCTTGCCTTCCTTGCTCATATATTGCCTGAACGTCAGCACCATTTTTTATAAGAACTTTTATCTCATCTATAGCTAGCTCTTCATTTGGTTCCGATGCAGCATTATACAAATCCCTATTGATATCTTTGAATGTATTTTGATTGCTGTCTTTAACAATACCAACTAATTCTGGCTTATTGCTATCGAATCTCCTAAAAATCAAGCGGGTTCTTTCTTTTGGATCTATTCCTATATCAAGCGTTGGGTTTGCTTTTCCATATACTCTATAGGGTATAGACCAGTCACCAACTGGATAACCAAACCAGTCATCTTTAAATTGTATGGCATAACTAACCCTTCTTCTATCTTCCCACACTCCAAAAGGTGTTTTTATTGCTGACTTAGAAAAATCAAATTTTATTTGTTCTGTAGGTCTATCTTCAGATAGATTTTTTACTGCTACAAGCTCTGATTTAATCTGATTTAAAGCGTCAATTTTTGATATTATATCGCTTCTTTTATTCTTTTTATTCTTCAAAAAAGAATCAAGCTCTTTTATTTCAGATAGTGTACGAATGACTTTGTCAATTAATCCATCATTTCCATGCACACCCTGCAATGAATTCTTAAAATCTTTAAAAGTCGAATAAGCTAGAGTTAAATATTGATTGTACTTTTCTAGATCATTTTCTTGATAGTGAGCATCAGCAAGATAAGCATATCCTTGTGGTAAAAAAGACGCTATAGAAACATAAACCATCGTTCCAGCATGTAACAAGTCAAGTGTAATGAATGCTATTTTATCAGCTGCATTTTCCGGAATAGCAAATCTTTGATTGATAATATCGCTGAGAAGCGTATGTAAACTGGTTGCCGATTTTGGGGTTCTAGCATCTTTCAAGTGTTCTAAAATACCATTTGGATCTTTAAGTTTGGCAATAAGTTGTTCTTTAGGAAGTTCTTTTAGAGCATTTGCTTCTGCAAAAAAATATTCTATAAAAGTAATCAATCTAGAAGTTATATCCTCTATTCTTGAGTGTCTTACGAACGCTAAGATGCTTTCCAACCCCTGCTTAAGTCTATGTTCTGACTCTTTGAACCATAACTGAAGGGTAACGTAATTTCTGTTTATGGCTTCAAAATTCCTATTTATGGCATTAAAATTCCTATCTAAAGCTTTGTCTACTTTATTCAATCGTTCATCTAAAATTTCTCCTATTTCTTCAAATGGTATAGCGCTACAATCTAGTTCAAGGTATGCCGTCTCAGCAGACAGCCGGGCTCCTTCAGATGCAGCAACACCTGCAAGGGCTACCCCAGCAGTAAAAATACTGACGCCACTAGCAGCACCAGCTATAGCAGAAGCACTTGAAGCAGTTAGTGCAGTTATTTGCAAGCTTTTACAAACATTTGCCCGCTTTTTTAACGTAGAAAGATCCACAGAACGCTTTGAAAGATGAAGTATTTTAGTACTGTTTATATTGTCTCTATAAACAAGTAGAGGTGGCATATCATTATTACCAACCGTTCTTTTATCCAATCCATTGGTATTAGACCTGCTTGCTATACCATTTTGTGCCCTGCTGTTCAAGTCTATATTTTCTAATTCTAAGGGTAAAGACTTGAATGAATTTGTACGCGAAAATGACCTATTGTCTATTTGAAGAAGATGACGCTTATCCCTATTCTTATTGGGCATAAACATTTTTTTTTCATGGATTGTTTTCATTTTATTGAACAGTTTGGTTGAAGCACTTCTGTAGACATTGCATATTTCATAATTACGTATCTTACCCCACTCCTACTTTGACTTTTTAGAAGAAAATGACGTTTTACAAATGGAACCTATGTTTCCCAAGTTCCATCCAGCTGACATTTCTCACAAAAAATCAAACTTTTTATTTATTATTTACTTGGTTTTCAATAATATAGATATTTTTCAAAGCTCTTCGAATAAGGAGATTCTGTCGCAGTAGGCCCCAATAGGAGTTAAGTATTGGCATAATATTTTGATTTACATGTATACATCAGATTATACAAAGCTGTTCTTAGTATGCAACCCTTGCTGACGCCTATTGTATATAGGGATATTATTTGTATTTAACAAGTTTAACTGCCCCCATATTCCGCACCTCAAAAATTTGGATAAATAAGTAAGTTTGCTTAAAATACGGGGTTATATGCAACGTATTTACCTCTACATTATGGAGTTTAGAAAAATGCCGATTGCCTATTTTCTCGTTGGACAGATAAAGGAGTTGGGTAATTTATTTTGGAGTACTTTATCTGAATGCCTGATTATGGATAATTTATTGCAGATCCCAGCTATATCAAAGTGCATCCCATAAAACCGATCGCTTCTTTCAAGAGACTTTCGGCCTGGGAATGTCCTCTTTTCTGTGCCACATCGAGCGGGGTTTGGCCATCTTTGTCTTTCACATTCAGTTCCGCATCGGCCATAAGCAACTCATGGATCGCTTCGATACGTCCACAAAAAGCCGCCTTATGAAGTGAGGTTTGTCCATCTTCGTCTTTTGCATTCAGTTTCGCACCAGCAGTAAGCAACGCATTGATCGCTTCGGTACGCCCACAAAGAGCCGCCTTATGAAGTGGGGTTTGTCCATGTTTATCTTTAGTATTCAGACAATTATTTGAGTTTTGAAGCAATTCATAAATCACTTCGACATGGCCATTTGTGGCAGCAACATGTAGTGGCGTTTGGCCACTTTCATCTTTCATATTCAGTTCCGCACCGGCAGTAAGCAATACATCAATCGCTTCAGCATATCCCTCCTCAGCGGCTTTATGCAATGCTGTTCTGCCAAATTGATTTTTTGCATTTACATCAATGTTTGGCGCTTGAATTAATAAGGTACGAACCGCTGCGATATGACCTATCTCTAGGGTCGCATGCAGTATGGTATTGCCATATTTATCTGTCGTATGCACATCAATACCTGGAACTTGAAGCAACATTTCAATCGTTTTGAGATTTCCATGAAAAGCAGCGAAATGCAATGGCGTATCTCCATATTCATCTTTCACATTCAATTCAGCACCAGCGGCAAGTAACGTATCAATCGCTTTGGTATTTCCACGAAAAGCGGCGAAATGCATTGGGGTATCTCCATGTTTATTTTTCGCATTCAGTTTAGCCCCTGAGGCAAGCAACACATCAATCACTTCAATATATCCCTCTTCGGAAGCCCAATGCAACGGCGTATTGCCATCTTTATCTTGCGCATTTATATCTACCCCTGAGTCAAGCAACGCACGGATTTCTTTTACGTTTCTAATCAAAACGGCTATATGCAGCATGGTAGCACCACGTTGATTTTTCTCATTCACTAATGTAGTAAGGAATAAAGGGTTCGCTTCGGTATTTTTATGTATGGCGAGCCTATGTCGTGGGATTGCTATAGTATTAGTATTGGTATTGGTATGGTTAGGTACATCGAGGGTATCTGGTAATTTATCTGAAGGTAGGCTAAGACTGCTTATGAAACCTTCTTGCAAGGCCCGATGCAATAGGGTATTGCCTTGTGCATCGCAGCAGTTCAAGTCTTCCGGACTCCTCAATAGATATTGGAAACCAATCCGCCGTTTCTTGAGCAGGGCAAGCTCCCATAGGGTGATGCCCCACGCGTCTTTTTTTTGACCATCTAGAACAACTGTCTCCTTTTTGACCAATGCTTCTAAGCAGTAATCATAGCCGTTCACCAAGGACCACCGGGCAATATAGTCGCTGCTGCCGTTCATGCAATACAAACAATCTACAATGCCTCCTGCTTGGATCAACTGTTTGACTACGGAGGCATGTCCGTACCGAAGTGCCAAACAGAGTGGTGTATCGTTGCAATCGTCTGACTGGGTCGGGGAACTACCTGCCTGTAACAGTTCGTATGTGCATACAGTGCTCCCTTTGGCAGCTGCCCAGTGAAGCGCAGTCCGTCCCGTAGCATCAATGGCTTTGACAGAAGCACCTTCCTGTAGCAAGCGGATGAGTACCGACGCATTGTCTTGGCTGGCTGCAATGTGAAGAGGCTGGATACCAGATGGTTCCATGCCCAATGACAGGGTATACTTTGGTTTTAAAAGCAGTTGGATGCAGTCGTCCATGCCTCTATAGACGGCTAAATGCAGCGGCGTAACCTTCTCGTTACCCACTACGTAAGCTGCGTAATGGCCATTTTTTTTACACTGTTCTTTCAATAGTTTCTTGTCACTCAACCAGACGGCATGATGTAGCTCCAGCTCAGGTCTAAGCTTGTTTTTACTTGCTGCCTGTTTCAATTTAAGGCCTATGGATTTGAGCGCATCTTCCCACGTTGCAGCTGGTAAGCATTGGGGAGCAAAAGCAGCTTCCATGGCTGCTTCCCATTGCGTTGTTTTTGGCGCTGGGAAAGAGGAACCATTTGAGGAACGTTCCATTCCAAAGGGGCGGAATGTTTTGCTGCAAGCAAACGCACCTGCCGCCAATAAGCATAGCCCGATAAGGGTTGGGTTTGAGAAAGAGAAAGAAGCCATAAGCGTAAAAATCAAGCTTAAAAGTTTTACTAACTTAACACGCATTCAGGATTAGAAATATGATGTATGTTATTGGTTTACAGATATATAGCTCATATAATTGAGGTTATTTTTCTTGTAATAGCGATGTTTTGGGTTTTAAAATAAAATTTCACATTGATTATCAAAATATATATTCAATTAAAATAAAGATGCTGTATTTAGGACCTGAAAATTATCATTAATGCTGGGTGTCTATTGTGCGTTTTATCTCATCGCAAGTATGGGTAAAAAAATGCATCATGGTCTCTCGAAACAATCTAAAAGTAGCAAAAAAATTATTGTTTCGGGCATATACTCGATCGGAATCAAGATTCCGGATTTAGGATCTGAAAATTATCGTTAATTCTGGTATCCATTTTAGGCTTTATCTCCTCCCAAGTATGGGTAAAAAAATGCATAATAGCCTCTCGAAACAATTTAAATGTAGGAAA
>DATGWI010000052.1:0-3145 GCA_035299565.1 Amoebophilaceae bacterium
TTACGGCCTTTGGTTCCCCTTTCTACCTTTTTCTTTCTCCCTCTGCCTTTTTCTTGTTAAGAGAAATGTAACGAAAAGGAATTTTAAAAGCAAGCTTTTTACAGGTACAAATGTGACATGCATTGAACTTTTTTAAAAAGAAGTAAAATCGGGTAACTGGCATTTGTCCTTCCACTCTTTTCCCCGCTTTGCCTGCATGTTTTCCACCTCCTTTTTTCAATCGGCGCTAGATTTTATATTTTGGTGTATCCAAACAAAAGTACGATAGGAAAAAGGAACGGTTGTAGGGGAGAAATCCCGCAACTTCATTTCACTTTAGTATATCCCTATTTTACCTTGTGTCCTCAAAGAAATACAGACGGACTGAGCAACCGGAGCGTACCGCTGCTTTAAACAGCCAAGCCGCGAGGATGAGTTGCTTAAATAAAAATTTGTAATTGTGAGGAAAGCAACCGAACAGCCTAAGCACTAATCCAAAAACCAAGGTATTGCAAAATACCTTGATGGTGTCAACTGAGCTGCTCCCCTCAGTTGACACCATAGAAGCGCAAATAAGCTTGCCACCCTATGGAGCAAGAAACATTCCCTCATAAGATTTAAATCCCGTATCTTTGTTCCGTCCAGTATAGGATCCTGGTGGTTTGTCATACGCCTTATTCGCATAGAAATCATTAGATGCATTATGAAAATCAGTCAGAAAACTATCCAATCCATTCAAGCTGCGGTACAGATTGAGGAGGTCATTGCTGATTTTATCCCCCTGAAAAAAAAAGGCCAAAATTACTGGGCCTGTTGTCCTTTTCACCACGAAAAAACAGCCTCTTTTTCCATCTCACCTGCAAAGGGCTTTTACAAATGCTTTGGATGCGATGCAGCGGGAGATGCCATTGCTTTTGTCCAACAAATAGAAGGAAGCACTTTCGTAGAAGCCTTGGCGCACCTTGCACACAAATATGGCATACCCATAGAAACCGAATCTGGTCTTGAAACATACCACGATGATCAAGCACAAAGGGCCAAAGAAAGCCTTTACATTGTGCTTAATATGGCAAAAGCGTATTATGCCAACTTGTTGTGGACACATCCAGAGGCTGCCAAACGGGTATGGCCCTATCTAGAACAGCGCTCCATTGCCAAGGAAACGGCCCAGCAGTTTGAACTGGGCTATAGCCTAGACAAATGGGATGGATTGTATGCCTTTGCGCATGCGCAAGGTGTTCGGACAGAATTGCTTGTCGCAGCGGGACTGGTTGTTCAAAAAGAAGAAAAGACGTACGACCGCTTTCGCGGCAGACTGCTGTTTCCCATTCACAACAGTGCTGGACAAGTGGTTGCCTTTGGGGCACGTCGTTTGTCGGACGCTGATGCCAATAGCCCCAAATATGTCAACTCCCCCGAAACCGCTATTTACCACAAAGGAGAATTGCTGTATGGCCTCTCGTTTGCCAAAAATGCCATCAAACAGCAACAAAGCTGTTACTTGGTAGAAGGATATACCGATGTGCTGGCCTTTCATAAGGCAGGATTGGAGCATGTAGTGGCATCTGCAGGTACCTCGCTGACCGAAACACAGGTACAAACCTTGCATCGCTTTTCCAACGCCGTTACCCTGGTATTCGATGGGGATCAGGCAGGTATTCAAGCTGCGTTGCGAGGCATCGACAAACTATTGGCCCAAGGACTTCAGGTAAAGATCGTGGTGCTGCCCCCTGCTGAAGATCCCGATAGCTACCTCCGTAAGGTAGGCCCAGACGCATTTGTCCATTACCTCCAACATACGGCCCAAGACTTTATTGCCTTTAAAGCAGGATTTTTATGGAATCAGTCCGTAGAACAAAATCCGGCAGCACATGCCAAAGCCATACGGTCTATCGTGGAAAGCATTGTGGCCATTCCGGACGAACTAGAACAACGGCTCTCCCTGAAGAAATGTAGTACGCTTTTTTCATTGGAAGAAGACATACTGGAAGCTACGTACCAGTCCTTACGGCAACAAAATCAATCCTTACAGCTACAAATAGGCAAAAAAAGGCACCAAGCTACCGTTTCGGTTGCCAACCCACAAAGTCCTTACAAAGCATCCAAACACATCCCTTTTAAACACAGAATTACGTTGAGTATTGAGGCATACGAACGCGAAATCATGCGTATCCTATTGCTGTACGGATCTACCCGCCTCTCTGAAAACCAACAGCTGTACGAATACATCTTGCTGGAATTGGGCGATGTGACCTTTCGATCAGACGATTGCAAACAGCTGTTTGCCTATTTTCAAGAGATGCTACAAAAAGGTACCGTAGTAGACCTAGCAAGTTGCCTCGAAAGTGGGGGTGCAGCCATACAAAAAATGGCCATTCATTTAACCGCCTCGCCCCATGAAATTAGTGCAGCTTGGCATAAGAAATATGGCATTTACGTAGCAACAGAAATCCAATACCTCCACCAGATGAGTTTGGAGACCATATTAAGATTGAAAATCAGATTGGTTCAAGAACTGATCGAACAAAACCGCACTGCACTGCAACAAGCCCCTTCCGAAGAAGAAGAGTACAACCTGTTACGGGTCCACCAACTGCTGAAACAAACAGAAAGCAGCATGGCCAAGCAGCTCGGTATCGTCGTGGCACAGTAAGCAACTTTTTACATGGTTGCCAATTGCAATCTTAGTGAGGCATACGGAAAGCACTGTCTCAAACGATACTTGCAAAACAACCTGGATCCTTTTATCTTGATAAGAGAGGGATAACCATGCACCAGTATCCCGCAATGCATGCGTTATACATTACAATCCAATAACCCATATTCCGCACCTTTTAATTAGTTGCTTGTGAGTTATTTATTGAATAGGACATTTTTTGGATATTGCATTACGCCATTTGATTATCAAATTCAAAAATTTTATAGGTGCTCATTTTTTCAAAAATATCCACCATTGATTTTACAAATTATTTTCATTTTCAACGGTCCAATCGGTTCGGAATGTGTGCAATAACATATTAAATTTGGGATTGCTAGTAATTAGTAGATATCTTCTTATATTGCTGTTTTAATTCAAACAGAGAAAATAAGATGGAATGTAAATATTGTCAAGGAACGAACTGTCGCAAAAATGGATATCCAGGTGGTTTTCAGCGTTATAACTGCA
>DATGWI010000053.1:0-17881 GCA_035299565.1 Amoebophilaceae bacterium
TAAAAAATAGTCGATGTTAAAATTGGGGGTTTCCAGATATCACTTGATCTAAGATCTCCTGTTAGAAGTCCTTATATGAAGCCATATTTTCAGGTATTTTCTAAACTTTCCATAAAACTATGTATTTATGAGTAAAATGACTTACGCAACAGGTCTAATGTATTCAAAATTATCGGTAATCGGTTTCGTAACAAACGGAAACGTTACGAAGTAAAATTTAAGCTCGTTGCCGGCTTGGTCAATTGGAACAATGGATCTCCACTACAAAAAAGTGACGCATAAACTTCCATATACTCCATAAAAAATCTACTTGCCTGCTACATCGAAAGCAAAGTTACGGACTTACGCAACAGCTCTAATGTTGTTTGAAAGGATGCATTCGGTTCACTTTCCCTCCGAAGCATGGATTTGAATCAGTAAAGCTTTGATGCAAAACCACAAAGTTTCCCATTTTTCAGGTTGATTAACATGTTTGTTTGTGTAACCTACAAAATTACCTTAACTTTGTTACGGTTGTACGATGCAAAAAAACAATTTGATGAGGACATTATCAAAACAGCATGGAGGATTACAATTCATTTATTTACTTCAGCACCCATTCAATGCCAATATATAAAGTCACATACGCCCAAAAATATGTCTAACAGTCAGCTATTCATGTCAATTTCACAAATCGGAGGTATTGTTGCATGGGATTACAAAACACATTTGATTGAACTCTTTTTAGTTTGCTTATCAATCGCAGTGCATATTTTAGATGCCCATCAACACATATGGGCTCGGATTTTGGTCTTCCCAAATTTGTTGTTGAATCTTTTTGTTTATACAAAAAAACAACTTTACGGCAAGGTATTGTACAGCTTGGTTACGGTTTTTTTAAATTTGTATGCCTATTTGAAATGGAAAGGAGGACAAAATAGTCCTCCTGCGCGCGTAAACAAAACATCCCCTGCGGTACTTGTGTGCACCCTGCTCCTTGGATTATTAGGTGCAGGGATCTGGTGCTTTCTCATGCAGCGATATGCACGCATTCCCCTAACAGCGATTTGCTTTGATGCCATTTATACCTCTTTTGGATTTGTAGAAAAATGGTTCATGTCGCATAAAAAATTAGAACGCTGGATCCTAGCATTGTTGCGTTACCTAGCTTTTTCCATTGCCTGCTACAAAACAGGATCGGTGATTCTTGCTGTACATCATATCATACTTATATTTGTAGCTCTCTATGGCCAAGCCAAGTGGTACAAAGCCTATAAAGCCCATAAAACATAGCAAGTAGGGATACCAATCACTTTACAGGTGGAAAAAACTGATCATCTTGAACATAGTTATTTAGATTTTCGAGATCAAAGTATATACGACTCTATAGGAATTAAGTTACGGGTTCCAAACGCTGGTCCGTACTGCAAACCGCGTCTTCTTTTCTTTTACTCTCTTTGCCAAATGCTTTCCACCTCCTTTTTTCAACCAGCGCCTGATTTTTCTATTGCTGTGTATCCAAACAAAAGTAGGGAGAAAGAAAGACCGTTTTGCAGGGACGCTAACCCGAACTTTCATTTTAATTGAGTATATTTGTGCTAGACGTGCTTCGATGGACGTTGCATTTTTTTCTGGCTGTAAGCCAAAACGAAAATGAAGCAAAGCAAAAAATACCAACATCCCAAATGGGTCACTATACCTATCAACAAACGCTTGCATGCGATACCATTCCCTGCCGGATAGATGCATTTTTGGCAGGACAACTATCCCTGAGTCGTACAAACATCCAAAAAGCCATTGCTGCTGGAGTTGTTTTAGTCAACCAACGAGTGGTTTCTGCATGCTATCTTGTGCAGCCAAATGACGTTATAGCAGCACAACTACCCCTGGCCCATGCAGCAACAACGTTGGTTCCAGAACCCATCCCTTTATCCATCGTATACGACGATAGCTCCCTGTTGGTGTTGTACAAACCGGCTTCCATGGTGGTTCACCCAGACAATGTGCACCGCAGCGGCACCTTGGCACATGCACTTGCACATTGGTACGACAATTTGCCTTTAAAAGACGGATGTGCCACACGGCCCGGACTCGTACACCGCCTCGATAAGGGCACCTCTGGCCTTCTTTTAGTCGCCAAAACACCAGAAAGTATGGCATGTTTGGAACAACAGTTTTACCACCATACCGTTCAGCGTACCTATTATGCCTTGGTCTGGGGCACTCCAGCATTGGATGAAGGCACCATTGACCTTCCCTTAAGAAAAAGTACTGCGTACCGACAAGGGCTGCATGTGTTTCCCGATCCTGTCCAAGGCAAACGTGCCGTTACCCATTACCAGGTCCTGTATCGATTGGATCACGTTTCGCTCGTAGCCTGTAGGTTGGAAACGGGACGTACCCATCAAATTCGGGTACACATGCAACAGCTAGGGCATCCTTTATTTGGCGACCCACTCTACGGAGGCCGAACCATTGCAAGTGGGCAAGCATTTGCTTCTTACAAGGCGTTTGTCCAAAACTGCTTTAAGATCATGCCTTATCAAGCACTCCATGCTGCTACGTTGGGCTTTCAACACCCTATTACAAACCGTTTCTGTACGTTTACAGCCCCTTTCCCAGCCAATTTTGCTCAATTGCTCGAAAAATGGAAACGTTATATGGGTCTGCCACAGGATTGCTTCAAACAGCTGGAAGGTTTTATGCCTACGTCTTGAGCCACGGAATCAAAATCCTCTTTTACCCGTTCCTGGAACGCGGGATATAGTTGCGAATGGCATTCATGACGGTAGGCAGATCATATCGATTGCCATCTACCCGAACCGTAGGACAGAGGTTCAGCTGGACTACTGCTTTGTATGCCGATCGTATGGCTTCAAAACGACCTTGAGAGAGCTGGTCTAAAGAGTCTTGTTTGTCTCTGTGCTGACTCCGTTGCTGAAACGTTTCAAAGTCAATGTCACAATACACACACAAGTTTGGCATTAACTTGGAGAAAAACCGGTGTGTCGTTAAAAAAGGTTCCCAAGAGGCTGGTTGGTCTGTTAATTGGTAGGCTAGGGTAGAAAAAAGAAATCGGTCAAAAAGCAGCACATCTGCATCTCCTGAAAGTGCTTCTTGATGGATCAACTCGTTGCGTGCCGCTAAGAACAAGAAAAATTCAGTAATAGGGTGTCCTCCTGCCTGTTGCATCTGTACAATGGTCTCCCAAATGCATTGGCCATGCTTGGTTCCTTTGGGATCGTGCAGCAGTTTCACCAGGTGGAAGTCTTTTTGCAATTCGGTTTGTATGGATCGAGCCAAGGTCGACTTGCCAGAAAAATCCACCCCTTCCACGACAACCACAAAGGGATGCAGCCCAGGGGTTTCAAGGGTAGGGGTAGGGGTAGGGGTAGGGGGATTAAAACATTGGTTCATGGTATAATTTATGATTGGTTTTCAGAAAATTCTTCTAGGTTATAGCGCTTCTGATTCGGAGTTGCAACGGAGGAGTCGAGCGCATCTAGTATAATTTGCTTGCGGATGTAGGCAGGAATTTCCAACTGTTCTTTGAAGTTCCGGTCTTCCCAATTCCTTGGTTCCATGCTTTTCTTTTTCTGTCTTTTGGCACCATATGCATACAAGGCAGCAGTTGATTCGTGCACGGCAAAAGGCAATGGGAGTTGTTGGGGATATGGGACGGACGCTTCTGGGTTCTTGTTGGTCGGATGGATGCGCTTTGGGGGTTCGTGCAGGCTAGCTTCGGAGGCCGTTGCTGCTTCGGGAGTTGCATGCAAGGCAAGGGTCTCTTTTTCCTTGAGCAATGCCTCAGACTGTGGAGCAACCAAAGGGTCCACCAGGTCGTTGGTCTCCACTTGTCCTTTTCCAAAACCTGTGGCAATGACCGTAACCCGGATGCATTCTGCCATTTCTGGGTCGGAACCATGGCCAAATATCAGTTCGGCATCGTTGCCTGTTTTTTCTTGTATGTAGTTGGTGATGACGGTAAGTTCGTCCATTTGCAACTCCGAATCCTGTCCCGAAACAATCGACAAAAGAATCTTTTTTGCTCCTTGAATTTCGGTATAGTCCAACAAAGGAGAAGCAAGGGCTTTTTCAGCTGCTTGAAGTGCTCTTCCCTCACCTATTGCTTCTGCGGAGCCCATAACCGCTGCTCCTGCATTTTTCATTACGGTTTTGACATCTTCAAAGTCAACGTTTACATACCCTGGAACGGTAATGATCTCTGCAATGCTTTTGGCGGCTGTGGTAAGTACATTGTCGGCTTCTAGAAACGCTTTGCTAATAGAAAGTCCTCCTAGTGTGGTTTGTAGTTTGTCGTTTAAGATGATAAGCACTGTATCGCAATATTTGCGCAACTCCCGAATACCAGCTTCTGCTTGCAACCGTTTTGTCTTTCCTTCAAATGAAAATGGAAGCGTTACAATGCCTACCGTAAGGATGTCTTGTTTGCGGGCAATGCTGGCAATGACAGGTGCTGCGCCTGTGCCCGTACCCCCCCCCATGCCCGCTGTAATGAAAAGCATTTTGGTATCGTCGCTTAGCAATTCGCGGATGCTCTCTTTGCTTTCTAAGGCAGCATTTCGACCTACTTCTGGGTTTGCCCCTGCACCAAGCCCCGCCGTAAGGGCGGCACCGATTTGCAATTTATTCTGAATGGGACTGGTTTGTAATGCTTGTACATCGGTATTGCATACGATGAAGGAAACGTCTTTGATGCCACGTTTGTACATGTTGTTCACCGCGTTGTTGCCCCCACCTCCAACGCCTATGACTTTAATGATGGACTTATGATGCGTTGGGAAGTCAAATTTATAGGTAATATCGCTCATAATCTAAAAGAATGCTCTTGTAAATAGGATGCTATTTGATGCTATGTGTCGTCGTAGTCTTCTATTAAGAAGGCTTTGGTCTTGGTCAGTATGCGTGTCAAAGAGAAGCCGCTTTTTTTTGCTTTTTTGTTGTTGCGTTTCGTGAGCGCAGGATCTGTGGATTGTGCAGATTTATAATAGGCTTCTCTGTAATCCAACGCTTTGAATCCAGCCAAAGCCAGTCCCACTGCTGTGGCATAAATAGGATCAGACAATGCCTTGCTGCTGCCTTCCTCTACGTATTCATTGGGAAGACCTAGACGTGTATCCAATCCGGTGGTTTTTTGTAAGAGCGACTGAATCTCGGGAAGGTTTGCCCCGCCTCCTGTGGCTACAATGCCTGCTGTGATTTTTTCGTGCCATCCAGAGTGGACAATTTCTTCGTGAACAAATCCAATCAGTTCTTCTATACGTGCTTGGATGATTTTAGACAAATTGCTGACCAATACTTCTTTGGGAGCGCGGTTGCGTAGGCCAGGAATGGTGACCACTGAGTGGTCTGTTAAAGATGCTGTGGATAGGCTGCCAAATTTTATTTTTAAGGCCTCTGCCTGGCGTTGCATGACCATACAGCTGTGTTGAATGTCAGAAGTAATGGAATCGCTACCAAGAGGAATCGTAGCCGTGTATTGGATAATAGCGTCCACATATATCACGAGTGTGATCAGACTGGCACCAAAGTCAACCAAACAGACTCCAGCTTCTTTTTCTTCGTCGCTCAGAATGGCCAAGCTTGTTGCTAGCGAGGTAGCTATAACTGTTTCGGCTTCTATACCCACTTTACGCAAACATTTGTGCATGTTTTGAATGGCATAAGACTTGGCTGTTAGGATATGGAAATTCGCTTCTAACTTTACGCCCGACATGCCCACGGGATCTTTGGTCACGATCTCGTAGTCTAGGGTATATTCCTGAGGCAAGGCATGTAACATTTCTGTACCTGGTGGGGTTACGATGCGATACATGTCGTTGGTAAGCTTGTTGATGTCTTCTAGCGTAATCTCTTGTTCTAGGGAATCGCGTGTGATGCTACCGTGGTGACAGGTACTGACCAAATGCCTACCCGCAATGTTTGCATTCACCACATGGATGTTGATGCCTGAGTCTTCTTCTGCTGCCTGTAGTGCTTGTTTGATGGAGGCAGCGGCTTTATCTACATTTACAATCGTACCTCGGACCATACCATCTGCTGCAGCTCTCCCGACTCCCAATACGTCTAGTTTATTGCTATCATATTGGCTTTGAGTGCCTATAACTACACAAACGTTACTGGTGCCTATGTCAAGTCCGGCAATAATTTTGGACATTCCTACTAATAAAAATATACGATGATTTGATTTGTTCAAAGAAGGACCAGGTAGCGAATCCGTTTGTTTAGCTGCTCAGCCTTTCTTCTGTTCTGCGTTTCCAAATACACGCACAAATGCCACTTGTCACCCTTGGCTTAGCAGTTTGATTGAGCGCAGAACCTAGGACCGTAATTTATTAAATTTTATCCGAAAAACAGGTAGGGGGGGCGTACCTACTGCCTAAAATGTAAAATGGTGGATGGGGTATGAAATGTTTTTTGGGTATACTTGTATGAAGGCAAAAGTAGGGTTAAAGAGGTTCCGTAGGGTAGGGGCATCATTCCATGTCTTCATGCCAATAGAGTACCTTATAAACAAATCAGCCTCAAGGTCAAATAAAAAGAATGTTAGTAGCATGAAGTTGCTGTATGTTAATCGATGAAGCGTAGGCAATCAGCTGTTGTACAACAACCGAAACCGAATTGCTGCTTAGCGGTATATGGATGTTCCTTCTTCGTTTCATACACCATCATTTGTTAAAAATATAGTAAATTACATGGCATGCGCTTCGCATACAAATATATCCATATCTGATTCAAGAGGCAGGTTCGCATCTCGTCCGTACTGCCCTTGCGCCTTTGAAAAAAGGAGTGCATAGCAAGCGTGCAGGACAAAGAGAAAAAAACATTTTTTTGTACGCTACTTGTTGTTGATTTTTTGTTATCGTTTGAGATTTTGTTTCCATAAAGCTATATGAATGTTGTTTTGAATTACGTTAAGGACCAATTTACACAACCTAATAATGGACTAAAACGATTGGTATTGTTGCATGTTTTCAGTTTCTTATTGCTCTTTGTCTTTAACACTTCTTGTTACATTTGTGGATACGCAAACTTTATTCACATGGTATACCAAAAACTGATGTTGCCCTCTTTGTATCCATTGCTGCTCAAAAACCCATGGACCATCTTAACCCATGCTTTTGTGCACCAGGGATTGTTGGAACTATTTTGGAATGTGGTCATGCTTTATTACCTTGGTAATTGCATACAGACTGTTACCCGCATAAGGCACTTATGGTGGTTGTATGGATTGGGTCAGTTTGCGGGAGCCTTGGTTTTTTGTCTCTTGTATCAATTCTCCCCGCCTTTTAAAGGGGTAGTGGCCCATTTTGGAGGTCCTTCTGCAGCTATTTATGCGTTGATGGTGGCTACCTGTGTCTTTATACCAAGCATACGTGTCAATCTCTATTTGGCCAAAGTGCCTTTGAGGTATTTTGTTTTGTGCTCACTTGCATTGGCTTTTATACAGCTGCAAAGCAACCAAGCTGGCTATTGCCTCGCGCAGCTAAGCGGCGCATTGGTTGGTTATCTGTATGCAAGCAAGTACAGAAACGAAGTAAACGATAATTGGCGCTTTTTTAGATCACAGGGAACCATGTATGCTTCTACCTTGAGACGGGTCAGGGTACGGGGTTAATACATCCACGGTCCGACTTGTATGTAGGAGAGAAGGCATATGATTGGTAAATGTATTATTCTAGCTTTGTTCTAATGTTCTTTAAACTGCTAAAAATAACCTGTAAACTCTCTGGCATTATATATGCAGTAGAGCGCATAAAAATGTACCTACGGTGCACTGTTGAAGAAGGCAAAATGACCTTGCAGGCCATGGTTCAAAAATTGGCTTGGCTGGTTTTTTGGGTTTTACTGCTGGTTGCCTTACTCGGCTTGGGCGTCGGTTTCTTGTTCTATGGCATTGCACAATGGTTCAATATGCTATGGGGAAGCAGCTGTCTGGGTTTTTTTATCGTTTCCTTGTTTTGTTTCCTAGGAGTAGCCTGCCTACTATACGTACTGTACCGAAACATTACGCAGGCAACAGAGGTGGCAGCATCGACAATCGAACGTATGGATGCATAAAATGCTACCTGCATCAAGTTTTTTGTTTCATTTATCCCCAATAACTAGACCATTATATATTATAAAAGCATGAAAAAAGTTGCTTTTCATACACTAGGGTGCAAGCTCAATTTTTCAGAAACCTCAGCCATTGGTCGTTTGTTTTGTGAACAAGGTTTTGTAACCGTAACCTTGGAGCAACGACCACATATTTTCGTTATCAATACCTGTTCCGTAACCGAACATGCAGATCGAAAGTGTGCTAAAATTGTTCGAGATGCCTTACGCATTGCCCCCGAAATGTTTGTTGTAGTCATTGGATGTTATGCACAACTGAAACCAGAAGACATTGCTCGAATACCAGGTGTAGATGCTGTGTTGGGTACCAATGAAAAGTTTAAATTGCTGGATTTCATTACAGATTTTAATAAAAAGCAGCAAGACGAACATGCCTTGATACGGACTTCTTCCATTAAAAATGCCCTTTCTTTTGTCTCTTCGCATTCGATAGGCGATCGTACCCGCTCCTTCTTGAAAGTGCAAGATGGCTGCAATTATGGTTGTACCTTTTGTACCATTCCGTTGGCCAGAGGCAAGAGCCGCAGTGCAACCATTCCAGAAGTAGTGGCGCAGGCACAAGAAATTGCCTCCAAGGGAGTGAAAGAAATTGTATTGACAGGCATCAATTTGGGTGATTTTGGCATCGTTCAAAGCAAACGGCAAGCTAATTTTTTTCAATTGATCCAAGCGCTAGACCGTGTAGTAGAGATGGATCGATTCCGCATTTCTTCCATTGAACCCAATTTGCTGAACGAAGAAATCATTGCCTTTGTGGCACAATCTAAGCGTTTTATGCCTCATTTTCATATACCGCTTCAATCTGGAAGCGATAAGATCTTACAGGCAATGCGGCGGCGTTACCGAACTGCTTTGTATCAAGATAAGGTTTTTTCGATCAAGCAACAGATGCCTACTTGTTGCATAGGGGTTGATGTCATTGTAGGATTCCCAGGCGAAAGCGAGCAAGATTTTTTGGAAACCTATCAATTTTTAAATGCATTGCCGGTATCGTATTTGCATGTGTTTCCTTATTCAGAACGGGCCAATACCCAAGCCAATAGTATGCCGGAGGTGGTACCTAGATCCGAGCGCGCCCGCCGAGCTAGCATGTTGCGCATCCTTTCCGAAAAAAAGTTGCGCTATTTTTATACCCAACAATTGGGTCAGATTGCTACAGTTTTATTTGAAAATGAATTAGATAAAGAAACCATAGAGGGATTTACAGAAAACTACATTCGGGTACAATTACCGTATCAAAAAGGGATGGCCAATAGCGTACATAAAGTGCAATTAAAAGAGGTCAATGCGGAAGGACTTGTTATTCCCCAATTGGTAGCTTGATGCTGTTTTTATTTTGTTTTTTAGCTAAAAAATACTAAATTAGTATCCTGTTGGAATGGCGTAGGGTTGATTGTATTGTCCGATGGTGTAATGGCAACACGTCTGGTTTTGGTCCAGAAGACTCTAGGTTCGAGTCCTAGTCGGACAACCATCTATCTTATGCTAAGGGTAACTTTCATGCATCCCTAAGGATAACGCTGCTTCACTGTTCTTGCTGCTCCCTCTCATCAACACGCGTTCCTGCTCCTTTTTAACGCTTGGTCAAACGGTTGTACCACCTTTTTTTCGACCAGCCCTGGATTTCTTGCTATCTTTTTAGGTTAAAGGGAGTGAGCAAGAAGACTCCTGTTGTAGGAGCTACCACCATCCTGCTACCCAAGCGATATTCCTTTTTTTCAAAAAAGGAAGGAAATCCTGCCTTGCCTGTCCACGTGAGTTGTTTGTATGACGCTGGGAGAAGAGGAGACCTAGCCTTAGTCCAAGTTTTGGTAGAAGAGGGAGTTCCGGTAGACATTATTGATTCAGAAGGAAGTACCCCCTTGAAAATAGCTAACGCCATAAAAACGTTCAATTTCTTTACGTATCTCGATTTTATTTGCACGATCGTCCACGAATAGGCCATGTACACCTCTTTTATTTAAAAGAGATGCTTTTTCTGTAACCCAAGGTTTCTTTAAGATACTCATATATTATATTAGTTTTTTTACAATTTGTGGTAGCGAATCTTCGACAATCAACAGCCCCTTGGTATGCAAGAGATCGTAGGTATTTACGTGGTCTACACAAAGCACTTTTGCATTTTTTAGATTTCTACTAGAGAGCACTAGGTTTTTATCTAAGCTAGGGACAATCAGCAAGCTTTTTTCATCCTCGAATGAGAAGTTTTGCAACATATTCAGGTAATTTTTTGTCTTAGGCATTTCAAAAGAAAATGCTTCTAAAACAAGTATGTTGTTTTCTCTTGTTTTGTAGGTAAAAGCCGATCGCCTAGCCAATAGTTTCACCTTTTGGTTTAATTTCAAGCTGTATTTTCTTGGATTTGGACCAAAGATACGTCCTCCTCCTCTAAATAAAAAACCCGATGGAACGCGGGGAAAACTTCTTGTGCTAAGCGATTGATGTAATGCTTTTGTTGTTGGGCAGGAGATAGGTAACCAGAATGGTTCAGGGTTTTATTGGGACCCATTAGCATGCCCATCAAACATTGTCCCAGTACCAAATTTTCGTCGAACAACAGTGGGTCGATTACCTTTTGTGCATCCCCATTGCTGGTATGACTCGCCGTTAAGCCAAGAAGAGGCGCAGAAGGCTCCTTTGGGTAGGCAGTACTCCTAGAAAAATGAACGCCATTGATATTTAATATTTTTGGATCAGAAACAGGTTGATAATCCCAGTAGTTGGATAGTATTTCGCGACAGAAGTTTTTCAGCGTAGTCACCCATGAATTTAAAGAAGTAGCCCCACTCGATACCACCACTGGTGGTCTATTGCCAGTAGCTTCTATGGGCCGTGATGGCCTATTCGTAGGCATGGTATTATTCCTTAAAGTAGTCTGTGACCGATGATACCGCTTAGTGGCGGCTCGCTTGACTCTAGTCCGTACCCTAGACAACGCTTGCGCCTTGATCGCTAGCGTATCATCGGCGGTGTAATAATCATCGACATTCCAATCATCCGCCGCGCCTGTTACATAACTGGCGTAACCGCCTAATTCTAGGTCGACTTCGTCTTTATAGACAGTTAATTGTGTATAATCAGCACGTTTTGTAGCATTGAGTAACTGAATTTCCCACATCGCATAAGGACTCAATACCAAGTTACCCTTGGCTAACTTGTCATATACTTTATTTTTGTGTAATGGTTCTCCGCTTCTGTTCTCTTTTTCAAATAGAAATTCAAGCGTTTGTGGATCGCTGGTGATAACATAAAACCGATTATGGTAACGATAATAGGAATGACCCAAGTGCGTTGCACGAACCTTAAACCCCTTCAGTTTGCTATCGATCTCAGCTTGCAGCGTCTGATTGCTTGCCTTTAAATTAACCTCTAACCGGCTAAACTTAATTGCCTGTTTATCGGCTGGACTACCAAGAATACCTGCTTTTAACAGCACTTTTTGTCCAGCTAATAACCTTGCTATGGTATCTTGATAGGGCTGATTTTCCCAAACAAAAAATGGCTCTGTAGCGTAATAGCGACTACTAAACAGTCCTTCATGTAGGTATTGGTCCTGCCTGACGATAGACATTGTATATTCCTTGATTTTCGCTCTTACCTTTTCTATGGCGGCCACCGCCTGGTCAACCGAGATTTGCGTACTGCTTGACGGCGTTTTCAAATGAATCTCTGACTCCGATGAACCTAGCATTGACTGTAGATAATGCTCTGCGAAAGGGAATACCCATTGCTTCAGGGCATCTATCGCCATTTGGCACTGTGCCAATAGTACATTAGACTGGATCATTTGCTCAAGCTCATTGACCGCGTCATTCAACGTTCTATCATTAATCGTGATGAGATGAGCCGCTGGAGAATGTATATCGGCAATATAATTGGCTAGATTTTGCTGTGCTTGATAACTTTGTATACGGTCATAGAGATGAATTAGTGTCGTCATGGATTCTTCTAGTTTCTCTATGAATCGGGCCATCTCATGCTCTACCTTAAAACCTTGAGTAAATTGTACTAGCTGTAGCTTCACATCTCTTAAGTGGCTTTGCACTTGCCACTGCGTGACATCAAGTGCCACCTGGGATTTTAGGGCCAAACCACTGGCGGTGCTTTTTAAGTTCTCTTCTATATCGTCCAACATCGGCTTTAAAATTTTGTCAATGTTTTCCTCATATCGTTTAAGTGAATCAATTTTTTCTTCTATTTGCTGGATCTGAGCACTGATTACATCCCCCTCGGTTTGATCTGTTCTGAATTTACTATAGATATCGACTCCTCTTGCCATCGGTTGCGTAAATTGAGTCATATTTTGTTTGTCTTTGACTCTAAATGGATTGACTGATAAACTTACATTGTTGGCTACTCCTGCCGGTAAGGCTAAGGGTTCTTTTTGTTCAAGTGCCGTCGATTCATCCAAAAGCAACGATTTAGCCACAGTAGGTACTGCATCGATGCCGTAAGCAACGAATCTTACCACCGGTGCTACAGAACCTAAATAACCTAATGTTTGTCCTAGTTTTTTAACAATACCAAACATCACATGTAATGTGCATGTCTCTTCTAATGCTTGCTTTTTTTGCATCAATTGCGCTTTTTCTGTTTCGGCTTGTTTCTGTAAGGTAGTTACTTCATCGACAAGCGCCACTATTTTTTCATCTATCCGACGACACACCTTATCTATTGGGCTAATAATTTCTTCTTTAATAAAACGCTCAGCTTCTCTAATACTATTATCCAAGCCACTGTTGTAATTTTGTCGTAGTTGAGCTTGGTTGACTTTTTGCGTAAACGTTCTGAATTTATCTATATTTTCCTTTAATAAATCTAGATAGCCATCGATATCTATGATGAATTGTCTTTCTGAAGAAGACTTGATAACCAAGCTTATACTTAAGGTGGCTGTGTATAAATAGTTGAGCACTTTTTTATATTCTTTAGAAGTTTCATGCTCTTTAGGATTAGCTGCATAGGCACTGATTCTAGTGAGCAACGATTGGTAAGCCGTATCAAGTTGTGCTTGGCTGAGTTGATAAAACTGCTTTTCTATGCCCCTCAGTTCATCTACAAAACCTAAGGTATCATAAAGACCATGAATAGCCACATGCGTATTCAACTGATTGATAAAGTACTGTTTATACTTTGTTTTAAGGGGACTATGCGTGGTATTTGAGGGCTCTATTTTTCTTCTTTGTAGGGAGAGGGTATAAACGTTGAATGAAACTGCTAATAAACGGCTGATCGATTGCGGTAGAGCATATTTTTTTAAATTAGTGGTTTGACCAATCAGCTCATTTAAATATCCTTTATAATCATTCACTATATAAGCAGGATTTTCAATAACAACCGCAGGTTCAGGAGACTTTCTCCCTGTAATATAACCGCCATCGATACCCTTTGATCCCGATGCTGCCCTTGTTTTTGAATAGGATGAATCAATAAGCCAGCTAGGACAGGCCCCTTTTTTGGGGAAAAAAATATGGAGTGTACAGGACTTTTCAAGCCTATCTCTTCCTCCCCAACCTCCTATTCCACCCTCCCCTCCAATGCCATCTACCCCTACAGAACCGCGAACAGTGCTCATGGCTAAGGAAGGAGGATCCATTCCATTCAACCTGAATATTTTAATCTGGCCCGCTAAACCTCCTAATCCCCCAATGCCACCTTTTCCACCATTGCCACCAACCCCGCCAGGGTTACCGTAATACCTAAAATAATCATCATTATCAACTAAAAAACTTCCTACTCCGCCTATTCTAGCATCTTCTCCCTGGTTTCCTTCAGCACCATCTCCGCCAGCTTGTCCTGGTCCTCCATGCCCTCCATTGGCGGTGATGGTTAACTGGCTACTATGGATGAAATGGCTCCCAATGCCAAAGAAACTGCCCGCTGGTCCGCCAGGTAATCCGGGGTGACCATCTGCTCCGCTTGCTCCAGGTCTGTCACCATTATGTGCTTGAGCGCTCTCATGAGCGGCGCCTGGTGCACCATCTAAAATGATGCTTCTATTCCCGACAATATCCCATTTAGGGGCAATAATTGTCAACTGCAATTGGTCGCCTATGACTTCTAAATCTCTATCCACAACAACGGTATTTGCGGCAAAAATGTTCACCTTAGTCGGCTTATTACTGCAAGTAACACTCAGTTTTTTAGTATCTGTAATAATTTTACTGAATTTAACGTACGTTCCTCTGATGACTAACGTGCCACTGGCTCTGGGGGACGGATCGATACATTGTATATCTCTATGTCTTCCTTTTACCGCTTGTTGCTCCTCGGCAAAATAATCGGCAATGGCTTTAAAAGGATGGCTCCAACTTGCATACGTAGCCTGAAAATTTTCAGGGGTGAGTATTTGTAAAAAAAATAAGTTTTCCAATTGATGGAACAAATCGCATAAACGTTCTTCTATCGGAGTACTTAGGCCAGATAAGGTCCTCTGTATGGAATCCACTTGCTCTATGAATTGGTTCATGCTGCTCAATGCTTGGAGGTTGGACATCGTTACAATGCCTTCCGTAAATACCTGGGCTAATGCAACCGTTTCCAATGATCGAAGTCGTTGCTGGTACTGGTCGAATAGTTCATCAGCTATTTGCTTAAACATAGTCTCTATTCGACGATGAATGCTTTCTCCTGCTTGTTGAATAAACGACTGGGTATCCTCTAAACTGTTCTGTTTTTTTAGCCGAAAAATAGGGAATACTTCTTGATCGATGCCTTCTGCATCAACAGCAGTGGGATTAGGAGTGAGCAAGTTGACTATCTGGCTCATCTTAACCCATTCTGGAGCTGTCGGAGTGATCAGCAATTCCCGACCCCACTCCCGCAGTTTATGGAGCATGGTGGCCCTTTTGTGCATAAGTGCAAGCAGCCAAGCCGACAGCCCCTGGTTATTCTTGGAAAAAAATAACTGCCGTTTAACCCATGGCACCATCGGTTCAAATTCATCCGAGAAAGCCCAGAGTTGTTCTAAGTCGCTGAGATTACCCTGCTCAGCTGCCCTTTGCCACAAGACCTGCCCAACCTGCCACAGGGTGTTCAGCGCCGCCGTTTGTAGATTATTTTTCGCGAGATGACAAGCGGTATCTCCTTGATGGTTCTTGGCAAAAAAGAGCGCCTCTTTGCACTGTTGTGGCGTTAAAGTGGCTTGGGCGATCTCCCACAGCTTGTTGAGAGATTGCACTTTGCCACTCTCAGCTGCCCAATGCCAGGCACTATTGCCATCATTTTTATTTTTTAACAGCAACTCCTGTATGCGTTGCTCTTCGGTCAAACTGGCTTGGGCAAAAGACCACAGCTTATCGAGAACGGCTATTTTTTCCGCCCAGGCCGCATAATGCCAAGCGCTGTTTCCATCGCTATTGGAGTCAAACAACAGTTGTTGTTGGCATGCTTGAGGAGCGTGAGGAGTAAGCTCTGCGCACCAACCCCAAATTTTTTCGAGTACATTCACTTCTCCGTTCAAGGCCGCCAGGTGCCAGATACTGCCCCAAATAGCATCTTTAGCGAACAACTGTTCGCGGCGTTGCGTTGGGGTAAGCCCGGTCTGTGCCCACTCCCAAAGCTTATCGAGGACGGCGACTTGCCCACTTTCTGCGGCCTTATGCCAGACGCTTTGTCCATTACTCCCTTTAACCAGCAATAGCCGATCTTTAAGGGGTTGCTCGTTTAAAACTTCCTGAGACCAATCCCATAGTTTCTCGAGAATCCTGACCTTTCCATGGGCGGCCGCTAGAAGCCAAGCATTATCCCCGGCTGCGTTCTCCGCAAGAAATCTGGCCAGATAATTGCCTTTTTGACTCAGCAGAAAGTCAATCAGGGCTGAATTACCGTTTTTTATGGATAAATGTAGGGCGGTATCACCTGTTGTTGCCTCTTGAAAATTCAGCATGGCGTCTTTATTCGGAGCTTCATTCAAAACTTTTTGGATCTTTTTTATGATTTCATTGTCTTTTTTCTTTTCTGTAAGACCTTCTGCAACAATGGCATAGAGCGTAGATGGAGGTTGGTCAATGTCCGGCAGCACGTTCGTTGCTCGCTCTTCAACCGACTGAGCCAGCGATAAGACTTCACTTTTTTCTGGGAGTTGTTCTGGCTTTCCACCTCCCAAGATTCCCCAAGGGCCAATATAGACTAGGCCTGGTTGGTTGAATCGCGGAAGTGTTACTCGTAAAAGGCGCTGGGCAGTAGCAGCATCATACGTCGATAGGGTTTCTACGCTGTAGCCCGGAGCGCCACAGACCCGGATGTGATGGAGCATGCGACGCAAACCCTCAGGGGCACGTTCGTCTATGGTGGCATACCACCGGCCTGACTCTTGGGAGAATGCTACGCGATGGCCCTCACGACTGATATAAGTGGGTAGTAGCCGATCCGAGGCGCTGTGTCTCAGGGAAACCTCCGGAGAAACAGCAGAAACAGTCGAAGCAGTGGAAGAAACGGCTCCTGGTTTCGATGGCTTACGTTTCATTGCCAATGAAAATGGACCGTAGTACGGGTCCGATGAGTCATCGGCGTAAGAGGAGTGAAAAGGAACATGGTTCTGGGAATAGGAAGCAACCAGCTGTAATAGCTCGACCGAATATCGTACAGGGGGAGCGACTACTGGAAACAGAGGAGGGAGCGGCAGTAAAGGAACAAGTGTAGGAACAGAGCCAGCAGCAAACGGCCGATCAAGCGTCAAGGGAGGGATAAGGTCTCTCGCTACGTATCCACCGATTTGTACATAGGACCCGCTAGGGAAAGCTCGGTGCAATGCAGCGGGTTCTTTGGCAGAACCGCCGATCAAGTAAATTTTTTTGCTTCGGACCTCTGGTGTTTCAGACAAAAACTGTTCCATGGAGTAACCAGGGACAACATAGACCGGTAAGGCGTGAGGAGCAAATCGGGTGGATTGGGAAGCAGTGATCCAGGCGCTATATCCATTTCGTTTGCAGTAGAGGGAAATCCGATAGCCTGCAACATGGATACAGCAGACGGTTTCTGAAGAGGGAGTCTGCTTCTTGCACACCGGCACGACTCGTACATTGGCTGATGTAGAACAAGCCAAAGGGCCAGAAACCGTTTGCGGAACGGGTTCCTCCGTTGCAGGGATCTCCTGAGCTGGAAGCGGTATCGGCTGGTGGGCTATTTGCCAGCCAGAGGTACGGCTACAGCTACTAATGAGTCCCCCAAAAAGCAAAGCCAATGCGGTAATCCACTTGCCGAAAAAAGAAAGCATAGGATATAAGGTGAAAGAGGGTTGCAATGATTTTCTTCATGTTGGTTCCAATGCATAGCAAAGCGATTTAAAAATTAAAGAGGCAATACCTAAACCTGGTTTTCTTTACTAAAGAAACAAAATCTGGACGTGTAGTACTTACGGGCAAACAACCGATGCAACTTTACACGCAGTTTGTTCTAAACAATTTTTTTCAAAAAAGGAAATTATTTTGAAAAATACAAATCAAGAAGCATAAGTTGATTTCATAACGTCAATTCTAGATTATAATTTTGGGATTGCTAATCAAAAAATAGATTTGCTAAAAGTAAAAAGTGCTAAAGTAATTTCAACCATGCGTTTAGACTTAGAATAGCCCTTGGTTTTTCGTCTAAAACGGCATAAATAGTGACGAAAAGTAGCATGCATACTTTCAATAGCTTGTGTATATTGCTTGCCAACGACATGCTTACGTTTGGGTAAAATGCCCCGATAAGCTGACCATTTGTCTGTAAAAACAGTTCTAGGACGCAAGTTTTTATCAAAGACCAGATGCTTCTGGCTGCT
>DATGWI010000054.1:0-5796 GCA_035299565.1 Amoebophilaceae bacterium
AGCAGCCAGAAGCATCTGGTCTTTGATAAAAACTTGCGTCCTAGAACTGTTTTTACAGACAAATGGTCAGCTTATCGGGGCATTTTACCCAAACGTAAGCATGTCGTTGGCAAGCAATATACACAAGCTATTGAAAGTATGAATGCTACTTTTCGTCACTATTTATGCCGTTTTAGACGAAAAAACAAGGGCTATTCTAAGTCTAAACGCATGGTTGAAATTACTTTAGCACTTTTTATTTTCAGAAAATCTATTTTTTGATTAGCAATCCCAACTTTTTATCCCTTGAATCCATATTCAGAACCTTTTCATGAATTGATGGTGAGCCAATTATTAATTATGGATCTTCTTCAATATCAGTTATAAAAGATTAAATCGGTGCTTATTTTTTTCAAAAATATGAATCGTAATTATTATAAATAATATTCATTTTCAACAATATAATCTGTTTCATAAAATGAAAACAATCCATGAAAAACAATTGTTTGTGCCTGGTAAGGATAGTCGCAAACGTCGTCGTCAAGTAGACCATAGGTCATTTTCTCGTGCAGATGCATTCAAGTCTTTAGCATTAGAAAATGTAAGGTTGGACAGGGTGCAAGATGCTCTAGAAAACAGATCTAATAGCAATGGATTGGATAAAAGCACTGAGGGTAGGAATAACATTCCACCTCTATTTTCTAGAGGGAATGCAAACAGTACCAATACAATACTTCATCATCGTTCAAAGCGTGCTGTTGATCAGGCTAAGGTAAAAAAATGTAAAGAGCTAGAACGTTCTTCAATTCAAGCAGAAGGTACTGCTGATACTGCTTCCGGAGTTTCTGGCATTTTTGGAATACTTGATACGTTTACATTCGGAGCCCTTTCTGCTGTTTCTAGCGGTATTTCTGCTGCTAGTTCCGTAGCTAAAGCAGTCATTGATGTTGAACTTCTTGACATGGACTGTGATGACATACCTTTCGAGGAGTTGAAAGATATCTTAGACGAACGATTCAATAAAGTAGACAAAGCTTTAGATAGAAACCATGGTGCCATACGGGAAAATTTAAAGGCAATCCGCCAAGTAGACGCTAAAGTAGACAGAAATCTATTTATTCTAGGTTATAAGTCTGATCGTAACTTTGATGCCATATTAGCAGTGGGGAGTAAAGTAGACAGAAATCTATCTATTCTAGGTTATAAGTCTGATCGTAACTTTGATGCCATTGAAAAAAACTTAGACGCAATAAGTAGAAACTATAAGGCTATTGAAGCAGTTGAAAATAAAGTAGATAGAAATTTCAGATCCATCTTATCTGGTTTTAAAACGGTACAAGCTCAATTCAAGCACACAAACGAAAAAATAGATCAGGGCTTTCAGCGCATACTTGATTTTGCAAAGCAATCAAAAATAGAAGCAGTAACTTCAGGTTTAATTGCTTTTATAGATTATTTTATAAAAGAGAAAAATTCCCTAGACAAGTTTACCCAAGCGCAACTTATTACCAAGCTTGAGGAAGCAGATGGTATGCTCAATAGTTTGAAAGCATTAAGAGTTCCTCATAAGTCCAACAATAACTTGCAGGCACGTTTATATGATATCCTCACCCAAAGGTTTGCTATTCCTGAGCATGAAAAAGATGAGATAGCCTTTACAGCACTTGATTTACTCTGTGCTGGAACAGAAGCCTACCTGTCCGTAATGTATTTTCTGATGCAGGGATATAGTTACTTGGCAGATCACTATTATCAAGAGGATGAGCTAGAAAAGTACAATCAATATCTTACCTTAAGTGAAAACGTTTTCAAAGACTTCAAGCATTCTTTAAATGGTGCAAACGACCGAAATGGTTTGATCGATAAAGTGGTAGATACCCTCCATAGCATCAAAAAGCTACCCTTTATTGTGCGATCAAGAAAAGATATTGTACAATTTGTGGACCATAAAACGGATGCGTTCAATCGAATGAAGTCTAAGTTGATAACAATCAGCAAATTGCCTCAGCATAAGCCAACCGAAAGCATTAAGTATGACTTTACCCAATCCAACCTCACAACACCCATTGGTGCATGGGAAGATAGAAAGCGTGTGAGCTATGCCATACAATTTAAAAATCAAGATAAAAACAGTTATTCTTCAGTGGGCAGTTGGTCTATACCCTATACAATAGCCAACAAAACCAACCCAATTTTAGATATAGGCACCGCCCCACAGGGAGAAACACGGTTAATTTTCAGGAAGTTTGATAACAATAAGCCAGAGTTGGTTGGTATAGTTACGGATAGTAAACAAAAAAGATTTAAAGACATCAGCAGAGACCTATACAATGCCGCCTTAGAGCCAAATGAAGATTTGGCGATAGATGCAATCAATACGTTTATCAAACATGGTGCAAATATTCATGCACAATATGAAAAAGGCAGGCAAGCGATCCATGCTGCTGCCCAATCTGGTAACAATAAAGTCCTAGGAAATTTACTCATGCATGGGGCCAATATCCATGCAAAAGATGCAGCAGGCTATACTGCCATTCATATCGCTGCAGAAATGGGGTATGAAAATTTTATCGAAGACTTAATCATAAATCACAAAGCTGATATTCATGCAAGAACGAACTTAAATTGGACACCATTGCATATTGCTGCACACAAAGGTTATGTAGATACGGTGAAAAGTTTGATGCAAATTGTAGGGCTTGAGGTGAACGCACCAGCGCAAGGTGGTTTTACCCCCTTACATACCGCTGCTGTTGCTGGTAAAATCGAGGTTATTGATGTGTTGCTCCAAGATAAGCGCGTAAATGCCAATGCAAAGTCCGAAGAAGGTATGACGCCTTTGCATCTAGCATCTGTTGAAGGACATGTTGATGCTGTTAACGCCTTATTAAAAAACAGCACGGTACGCATAGATGCTGCAGCAAGAGGTGGTCTTACGGCTTTACACTTGGCCGTTTCAGCTGGACATGTAGCCGTAGTAAAACGGCTCCTGAAGCAGGATGGCATAGATGTTAATGCACTATCCATTGATGGGTGGGCACCGCTTCATTTGGCTGTTGCTTTAAGAAAGGAAAACATGGTTTCAGAACTACTAAAGGACGAAAATATTGCCATTAACCTAAAAGGCGAAGATCAATTAACGTCCTTGCACCTCGCAACAATCACTGGAGATAGAGGCATAGCCTCAAAGTTACGGAATCACGGGGCCTTATTAGAATCTGCTGACCAATATGGCTATACCCCGCTGCAGCTTGCTGTTGAGCAGGGGAAAACGGATATGATAGACTATCTTCTTGAAGCCAGCGCCAATTTATACGCAAAGCAAGCAAGTGGATATACGCCGCTTGGACTTGCTGCCTATACGGGTAAATTAAATATAGTAGAAGATTTGCTTGCTAAGGGAGCCAGGGTAGATGTTAAAAACAATGATCAGGTTACGCCTATAGATGCTGCTGCTTTAATGGGTCATCTAGATATTGTAAAATTATTGATTGAAAAAGGGGCTCCTTTCCAATCATCTGCCCTGCAATGGGCTGCTTATGGTGGCAAACTAAAGGTAGTACAATATCTTGTAGAAGAAAAAAAAGTATCGCCGAATGGCAAAGACCATAATGGCAGAACAGCCATGCATGAAGCTGCTTATCATGGAAAGCTGGAAGTGCTTGAATACTTAAAAGAAAAAGGCGCTCAGTTTAATATTCAGGATAATCAAGGAAATACACCCTTGCATGAGGCTGCGTATCAAGGTCATTTTGATGGCATCAACTACTTAATAGGAAAAGAATCAGCTGATCCCAATGCCCAAAATAACAAAGGGTATACCCCCTTACATTTGGCTGCTTGGAATGGCTACTTGGATATAGCCAACTTCCTTTTAGGAAAAGGGGCTGAGGTTAATGTGGTTAGTAAGGAGGGATGGACGCCTATATTAAGTGCTGCTGCGTTTGATAAGTGGGCAATGGTAAAGGTTCTTATAGAAAAGGGGGGAGAAGTGGACGTTGTTAATGGCCTAAATAGATCCCCTTTGCATTTTGCAGCTAAATATGGAAATGCAGAGATGGTGCAATTTATACTGGGTAAAGGAGTAAATATTAATCTAGATATTAATCTACAGGATGCCAGTGGGTGGACCCCCTTACTAGATGCAGCTGCTGCTGGTAGATGGGAGGTCGTAAAATACCTGGTAGAGCATGGGGCTGATATTAACTTATTGAACCAGGATCATCAAATGCCTCTGCACTTTGCGGTCACGGAAGCAGATAATGAAAACATCATACCGCTCTTGATCAACAACAAAAACAATATCAATAGTAGGGATAAGGATGGCTATACCCCTTTTCAGTTGGCTGTTGCAAACGGCCATTTGGAGTATATGAAGCAGTTGATAGCTGCCGGTGCAAATGACAAATTAGTTGATGGCTTTGGAAACCCTCCGTTACATATCGCTGCAGCGCAGGGTAATCTGAATGTAGTCCGGTATCTTATAGAAGCAAGAAAAGTGAATATCCATTACAATAACAATAAGGGCAGTACGACGTTGCATGTCGCTGCTATTGGTGGACATGCGGATGTGGTAGCATACTTAGTAGACAAAGGAGTTGAATTTGACACTACAAATAACGATGGGGCAAGTGCTTTTCAATTGGCAGATCTCAAGGGAAATTTAGATGTAGTTAGATACTTTCTAGATAAAAAAGGGGTTAGCCATGACGACAATATTTTTGAAGCGGCGAAGGATGGACAACTAGGTGTAGTAAAGTATCTAGTAGAAAAAGGAGCTACCCTAAAAGGTAAAGATAGCGATGGCAATACATTGTTACACCTGGCTGCGCAAAATGGTCATTTAAATGTAGTTACTTACCTTCTAGATGACAGGCATGTTGGATTAACAGATAAAAACAACGCCGGTAGCACCCCTTTGCATTTGGCTGTTTTTGATAATCAGTTAGAAGTAGTACAATACTTGGCAAGCCATAAATATAGTAATCTTTTTAATGTTAAAGATAAGGAGGGAAAAACACCTTTAGACATAGCAAGAGAAAAAAAACATGCTGCTATTGTAAAATATTTTGAAGACATCACTGACCATATATTTGATGCTGCCCAAAATGGCAACTTAGTTGCCATAAAGCGATTAGAAAGGTTACTTGATCTCAATATCAAAGACAAACGTGGTAACACCCCTTTGCATGTGGCTGCCCAAGAAGGTCAGTTAGCCGCAGTGAAATATCTAGCAGAAAAAGGAGTAAATCTGAATACAAAAAACAGTGATGGCAAAACTGCTTTAGATGTGGCAAGAGAACATGGGCATAGTGAGACAGTAATGTACCTAGTACAAGAAAAATCTACCCATGATCTATCTAAGGCTGCTAAAAGTGGGTATTTGGATGTGGTAAAATACTTTATAGAAGACAAAAAGGTTGGTGTAAATAGTCAGGACAGTAACGGCCAAACAGCTGCACACTGGGCTGCTGTTTCTGGCAGCGCGGACGGGCAGTTAGAAGCGGCTAAGTTCCTGGTTGAGCAAAAGGCTAATAACCCAGCAGCGTTAAAAGCTTTTATACAAACGCAGGACGAGGATGGATACACTGCTTTGCATCTAGCAGCTCAGAAGGGCCATGCTGAGGTTATCCCGGCGTTACTGAAACCTTTTGAGGGTGACCCAGCAGCGTTAAAAGCTTTTATACAAACGCAGGACAAGGATGGATACACTGCTTTGCATCGAGCAGCTCAGCAGGGCCATGCTGAGGTTATCCCGGCGTTACTGAAACCTTTTGAGGGTGACCCAGCAGCGTTAAAAGCTTTTATACAAACGCA
>DATGWI010000055.1:0-3187 GCA_035299565.1 Amoebophilaceae bacterium
ATCTGGAAAATCGGCACGCCAACCCAACAATGCCAACGTGTGCCACCCCTTGTGGGTATGTAGCAGCAATTCAGGAAAATGATGTTGCTCCACCTCAATGCAAATGCCGATGCGCTTCATACAGTTGGCAAAAAACATAGCTGCAGCATGTAATTTCTCTCCATAGGATATATCCAACGTAAGTTTTGGAAACCTCCTCCCATTGGGGAATCCCGCTTCGGCAAGCAGTTGCTTGGCTCTTGCTAGGTCGTACGAAATATAGGGATTGAATACCTGTTCATTGTGCCCTGCAAATTCGGGGGGAATGTAGCTGTGTGAAATGACGCCCAAATTTTTACTAAAACGCCTGGTAAACCCAATCCGGTCAAAGGCGAGTGACATGGCTTGCCGCACTTTTTGGAGGCACAACGGATACTTAAATGCATTAAAAGAGATAAAGGAGAAGCCATGCATTGCGCGTTGTAAAGGGGTAATTCCATTGGCTTCTAACCATGAAAGGCTGTCGGGATCGGTAAGCATTTTAGAAAGTTCCTCATCCTCTTTCTCCGATAGATGATCTTTCTCCAGAACGCCCACGACGTTTTTATAAAACAAATGTTCACTGGAACGTTCGTGTTCAGGACGGTGGTAGACCAATTTGTCTACCAAAGGGAGCTTTTTCCCAGCCGAGTCTAAAAAGTGTTTGATTTTGTGTGAGGATGTGTTTGGAAAAAACTTGTCTCGAAACCGGTTGTTCTTGGTAAAGACCAATTGATTGGCACTGGGATCGAAGCAGTTCAATACAAAAGGACCGGTTCCTACAGGGTGGTATTTGAAGTTCTCGCCATAGCAATCGACCGCTTCCTTGGCAACCACGCTGGTAAAGGGCATGGCAAGGTAGTGCGGGAAAAGCGCAAAAGGTTTGGTTAAGGTAAACTGCACGGTGTAGCGGTCAATGGCTTTGACGCCGGGCAGCGGCGTATTGTAATCCTTGAAACGGAGTCCAAAATCCCGCTGGAAGCGGTCAAATCCTTCTATCAGACGCCACAACCGCACAAAATGGACGAGCCTCAAGGAGTGGTTGGCAAGGCGCTTGAAGCTGTACACCACATCTTCGGCCACGACTTCACGTCCTTTTCCATCGGGAAAACAGGGATCATCGTGAAAGAAAACCCCTTTTTGTAGGGTAATGGTATAGATGCGACCATCTGGTGAGACCATGGGCATGGCAGCAGCTAGGTTGGGCACAGGTTTCAATGGCCGCTCGAGGTAGTGGTACTCTAACAGCCCTTCGTAAACATTGCTCAATAGGTTATTAGAGTGTGCGTCCATACTCATGGCAGGGTCCAAGTGGTAGACATTTGGTGGCAGCACCAGGTGCAGCTCTTTGGGGACGACATTCGGTTGCTTTGCTGCAGTCGAGAGAGGTAGTTCTTGGAAGGGTACAGCAACTGGTTGCTTTTCTGCAGCTGAAACGAAAAGGGGTATCCATAAGGCCAGACAGATCCTGCAAAGAAGTTGCTTTGGTCTAGGCTTTATCATAATCAACAATCATGTTTTATACTTTTTTGTAAGCGCTAAACTTCGGAGACTTGAGCTCGATCGAGCATTGACAGCTAACCCACATCCTGTACCAAGTACGGTCATTGAAAATGAATATGATTCATAAAATCTATGGTTGTATGTTCCAAAAATGAGTACCTGTTTAATTTTTGGAAACTGATAACCAAATAATGTAATGAATTATTATCTAACAGGTGTTCTATTCAACATAGAGTTCACAATCAATTAACTAAAAGGTACAGAATGCGGGAACTAACGCGCTGCCTTTAAGTTAGGAGCCTTCCGTCTATAAGCCCAGGCAAACACGCCTCTACTTTCGCTCCTGGTAACACAGCACCCATGGTCAGCACACCTGCCAAAACAGCCAGTAGTATATTTTTGTGTGTCATACAAGCAATTGATTTAAATGTGAAACAGGACACTGCCCCTCTCTGAAAAACAAAACACAAGCAAGTTTCCTAAGCTACTACAACATGGAAGCATGTAACATGCGAGACCTGTTGCCAGGCATTTAGATTACCCAAACACCGATGGGTCTTATACATGCGATTGATTTTCAAAATAGTAATTCACAAAGTGACCCCGAAACGTTCCTCTATAATAGAATAGGTTGGAATAACCTTGTACTTACAGTTTAAGGATTTTTACTTTTGACAAGTAACCGGCATACATAAATAGAACAGATATGCACTCCAATTGTTACAAAAATGCTCTATTGATGTACACCAAAGTCCTTAATAGATGACTAAAGCCTCTATTTGGACATTTCTGTACAGAAAAACCGCAGCACGTGCAAAATATATGGTAGCGTTTGCTTAAGAAAACCATACAGGGGATTCCTCAAAGTATTTCTTGCAACAGAACTTATGAGGGGTTCTAACAGCAGACTATGTACTTTTAGATCAGCCCCTTCCCCATACACTTCTATATCCATGAATTGTATTTTCAAGGAGCTGTAGATGGTTTGCCAGCTTGGGGTTCTATTTCAATCGTTTTGCAGGTGTGCGGCAGCACATCAAGGTACTGCGTCTTTCCATACAGGAAGGGATTCATCACATAGTTTTTGACCCATTGGTGCACCAATGCATAGTGGTGTGTAGTAGGAAGCGGAAGACAGGGCACCAATCCAACTGCCTTTGCATCTAGTTGTTCAAAAAGCCTGGCTCGCTCCCGATCGTCCATTGTCCGTATCGTTTGATCGTACAGTGCATCAAATGAAGCATCTCTCACCCAAATGCCACCCCCCATTACGGGGTAGCGTATGAGCTCAAACATGGAAGAGTAATCTGGAAAATCGGCATGCCAACCCAACAATGCCAACATATGGTTCCCTCTTTGGGTATGCTTTAATAAGGCAGGAAAGGAGTGTTGCTGCGCCTCTACGCAAATGCCGATGCGCTTCATACAGTTGGCAAAAAACATAGCTTCAGCATGTAATTTCTCTCCATAGGATATATCCAACGTAAGCTTTGGAAATCCGTCTCCATTGGGGTAACCCGCTTCGGCAAGCAGCTGCTTGGCCCTGGCTAGGTCGTACGCAATATAGGGATTGAACAGCTGGTCATTGTGCCCTGCAAAGTTTCTGGGAATGTAGCCGTGTGAAATGACGCCCAAATTTTTACTAAAACGCCTGGTAAACCCAATC
>DATGWI010000056.1:0-2961 GCA_035299565.1 Amoebophilaceae bacterium
TGTGGACAGCAAAATATGCTGTTTGGTGGCAGCCCCAACTTTTAAAGTTTGTAATTTGCTCCTGAGGGTTAGAATTGGTGCTACACTATGCATATGAGGGTGGATGGTACTGCAGACAATAATCTAAGATGATGACACAGAGTCACAGACAATCTTCAGACCCTGACCCCTCTACCATGCTGTTTATGCTGCAATCTTAGACTTTTGTCTGCATTACCCCTCCATCCTCATAATAAGGATATGGCTTCGGCATCAGCTTAATTTCAATCAAAAAAACTATGTATGGAAGAAAATCCTGGCTATATATGCCTATCCAACTATGAACATGGCCTGAAAAAATTCGGCCTTCAGCATTGTGTTCAAAAGGCTGGAAGGAATCAATTTCGTCCTGGGGAAACAGCCGCCGGGTTGGGACTTCCTCACTCCAGCAATTTCTATAACTGAGTTAGGCATTTATTTCGAAACAGACTTTCTCAAAGCTCATTCTTTCTGAAGACTTTAAAAGGGAACTACCAAAAAGTTTAGTTGAACCTCTCACCAAAAAAGTGTGCTTTATGACATAGCATGGCCGCTATGACAATCTTGAAAAAATTAGTCCAAAAAAATTAAGGGTTTTTTACTCAGAAAAAAACTAGACCAACTTTTGAAAAAAGCACAGCTTTGCGAGTAATGGACCAAAATAAGTTTGGAAGCTACCACAGTAAAGCTGGATTCAAACTCTTCCATGATATGCCTGGTTCAGGTTTATGGGCTCCATGGCTAAACCAACATGATTGTTGAAACAGATCCCAGGGAAAGTTTTTGCGTCTTTGGCTCCTTGGTCAATTTCGTTTGTTCTGGCAAAAACCAAAAACTCAAGAATCATTTTCTTGCTCAGACAGTGTAATACATTGGTTCCCTGGATTCCTTGGCATGAATGCTGACGTTTATTCTACCTACCATGATGGAGACCATCCTCCATGATCCCATGAAAGGGGCCAAGAGCCATGGAGGATTGTCGCCATCATGAGACTCTTCAGTTTTCAGTTTTTGTCAGAAAAATTGAAATTTGACAAAGCAGCCAAAGCTGCATGAAATTTCAGTAGGGTCCATTTCAACAGCCATGGTGGCTGAGCCATGGATCTCACAAACATGAACAAGGTCTCGAATGAAGGAGTTTCCATCCAGGCACTTTAATGTATGGTGGCCTAACAATTTTTTGGTTCATTATTTGCAAAGTTGTGATTTTTTGGAAAATAGGTCTGGTTTCTTCAGAGGGCCTATGCGCTGCCTCAGAACCTTTGACAACCGAACCACAACAAATAGGGTTCAAGCAAGCGTGGTTAACAGGACAGTCAGCCCAAACCTTGGTTGACAGTGAATCCGTAATGTTGGAGTATTTTAAAGTTGAACATTGTCGTTGATAATTGGCACGGTGAATCCTAAGCCTCCACTCAGCAGTCAAGAGATACATCCCTTCCTAACTTTGAAAATGGCATCATCAGATATAGTAGGTAGCACTTGTAGCAACCTGCACAAACGAAACTGACAGCTTTAGAAATTAACAAGGCTTGTTGGGAGACAAGGCTTGATTTGGATGGTGTATGCAACTGATTATAAAAACAAAACAAAAATGAATTCATTCCAAGGATCAGTCTTAGTCTGTGGTATACGGTCACACAAGCATGGGTGAGGGACAAAGAATATGTATTCATATATTTTTGAACTAGAAATGCATTCTTTTCTTTTGCAGGCATGCCAAGGACAGCAACACCTGCATCCAATCAATGTTCAAAAAAATCATTAGTCGTGTAAAGATATCAGTTGCTAAAGAGTGTCATGAACAGCATCATGTCCTTCCCTTGCGGGGGTGCAGGGGGTGGCAGCCCCCTGCCACTGTCCCAGAAAAATACCAGTCATTAATTAGCATAATTTGTGAACAGTGCCCCAGTGTCGAGCAGTAAACCGTTTGGTGAAATCAGACTTCTGCAGGTATTACTATCTCCACGAATTTTATTTTCATTATTTTTCTCAGGAAATGACATACGAAGATTTTGGGATTTCTGGTTTCCCAGAGAAGGCCTGGAATGTCAACAATAAAAAAAACCGAAATTGAGAATTGTTCAGCAGGTTCCCTTCATTTGGCGATGGCTACAAAACCATGAATCTAATGGGGAATTGAATGAGATCACAAGTGAAGAAGCTTCAATCATTTTTTTAGTTGGTTTGTGTTTTAAACATCACGTTGTCCAGTTTATACTCAAGGTCTTGAGCTCTCAAAAAGTAGGTCCAGCTTTTCCCCTCTACCGAGAAAATACCTCCTGCTGCAATTCTTCTCTTGACAAACTTTCTAAAGGGCAATGGTGGCCATGCCATGAGAACATGGCAGCTGCATCTTTTTAAAGTAGAATTTTGGAGTTTTAAATTTTCCGCATTCCTTCAACTTAACAAGCTCAACAGGTATTGGGAAAATCCAGTCTTGAAACAGGCTTGGTTTTGAGGCACGCCATACATAGTTATGACAAATAGAGCTCAGCTCATTTAGTTCAGGGTTTTTTAGCTGTGCAAACTGGTAGTTTATGAGATGAGGTATTGAAAATAAGGCAGGGTGGAGGGGAGGGGGACAGCTCCGTGGGTATGGCCATGCCTCATAAGATTATGCTTCTTGGAAGCTCTCAGTATGTTGTAGCTGAAGATACAGCTGTATTCGAAAAGAAAACTTCAACAAGGTTGGTTTGCAGGTTGTCTTTCTCTCAGCTCAAATGAAGAAACTTGCACATACATTTTCACATAGAACTCATATGAAGTTTGGGAAAAGTATCAAACCATGTTTGCTTGTGACAAAGAAAATTATTACAACCTCACTTTGTTTGGATATGAGCGGGCCACAGGCTCCGCTCGTTAGGTTTGTATTCTCATTCTGGTTGGATAGTCTTCTCAAGAAAATGAAGCAGATTTTGCTTTGGAATTATTTAGGTTTGA
>DATGWI010000057.1:0-3907 GCA_035299565.1 Amoebophilaceae bacterium
ATAGTGTAAATTGGTCTTAGCATTTTTATGGTAGTTTTGCTTCATGTGTTAATACATTTGTTAGTGGAGAAAACAAAGTTAACCAGAAGCAAGCTATCATTTATATTGTATCTGCTTTTTGCGTTGTTCCAATGTGGAAAAATTTAGTTTTCCACATTGGAACAACTTTATAATAACAGATAGTTTTATAAAATAAGTAGGGATAACGTAGTGAAACTAGACAGCACGCATCGGATTTACGCAACAGCTCTATTAAATAGCGTTTAATTTTTGCTAACTTTTCTGAGCTAGAAACCTTCGTTTTTCTCGGTTGATCGCTTTTTTATCAAAAAAAGTAACGGGGAAAATATGGTCTGTTTGTTCTAGGACGAGTTAATCAACATAATTGCTGTTTGGTTGCTTTGTTGATCCATGCAAAAAAGTAACGCCCGCCCGGCGAGGGCAGGGGAGCTAGCTGCGAGATCGTATAACGAATTCGGCATCTTGATTCCGATCGAGTATATATGGTTCATATTTTTGAAAAATGAGCAGCATTACATATGATTTCCAATATAATTAGAACACAAGAAAAAGCATATGGAGCACACTTTCTGCTTTTCAAAGAAGTCAAGCAAGTGCACAGCTAAGTCCAATAAGGCACATATGCTGGTTGAATTTTGAAATTTCTTTGAACATACGCTTGCAGAATTAAAAAAAATGCGTACCTTTGTTGTATAGTTAATCAGACGACGGATAAAAACGAAGCTTGATTTAACACACGTTCTTTGAAATTGGTGTAGGTAAGAAAATAACTTGAAAAAGTAAGGTAGCTTAAAAAAGTTGCTTAAAAATTCAAGTAAACAAGAGAAGCGTATTACTCAAAAAAATAGTTCTCAGCTTATCGTTGAGAATTCCATAATTAAATAATAGAAAGAAGAGTTTGATCCTGGCTCAGGATGAACGCTAGCGGAAGGCCTCATACATGCAAGTCGAGGGGCAGCGGAACACTTCGGTGTTGCCGGCGACCGGCGAACGGGTGCGTAATGCGTATGCAATCTACTTTACACTGGGGAATAGCTCCCGGAAACAGGAATTAATACCCCATATAATCTTACGAGCGCATGTTTGTAAGATGAAAGCTCCGGCGGTGTAAAATGAGCATACGTCCTATTAGCTAGTTGGCGGGGTAAAAGCCCACCAAGGCAATGATGGGTAGGGGTTCTTAGTGGAAGATCCCCCACACTGGCACTGAGATACGGGCCAGACTCCTACGGGAGGCAGCAGTAGGGAATATTGGTCAATGGGCGCAAGCCTGAACCAGCCATTCCGCGTGCAGGATGAAGGCTCTACGAGTTGTAAACTGCTTTTGTACAGGAACAAAAAAGCCCCTGCGGGGGTTCTTGAGTGTACTGTAAGAATAAGCACCGGCTAATTCCGTGCCAGCAGCCGCGGTAATACGGAAGGTGCAAGCGTTATCCGGTTTTATTGGGTTTAAAGGGTGCGTAGGCGGCTTATTAAGTCAGTTGTGAAATCCTAGCGCTCAACGTTAGAACTGCGATTGATACTGATAGGCTTGAGTCAAGAAGAGGTAGGTAGAATTTATGGTGTAGTAGTGAAATGCTTAGATATCATAAGGAATACCAATAGCGTAGGCAGCTTACTGGTCTTGAACTGACGCTGAGGCACGAAAGCGTGGGGAGCAAACAGGATTAGATACCCTGGTAGTCCACGCTGTAAACGATGATCACTCGATATACATGACTTGTCATGTGTGTCCAAGCGAAAGCGTTAAGTGATCCACCTGGGGAGTATACCCGCAAGGGTGAAACTCAAAGGAATTGACGGGGGTCCGCACAAGCGGTGGAGTATGTTGTTTAATTCGATAATACGCGAGGAACCTTACCTGGGCTAGAATGTGTTTCGCTACCCTAAGAAATTAGGGGTTCCTTCGGGACGGGACACAAGGTGCTGCATGGCTGTCGTCAGCTCGTGCCGTGAGGTGTTGGGTTAAGTCCTATAACGAGCGCAACCCTCTTACCTAATTGCCAGCACGTAACGGTGGGAACTTTAGGTAGACTGCCCGCGCAAGCGGGAGGAAGGAGAGGATGAGGTCAAGTCATCATGGCCTTTATGCCCAGGGCTACAAACGTACTACAATGGCGTGTACAGAGGGACGCTACTTGGCAACAAGATGCAAATCTCAAAAGCACGTCTCAGTTCGGATTGGGGTCTGCAATTCGACCCCATGAAGTTGGAATCGCTAGTAATCGCGTATCAGCAATGACGCGGTGAATACGTTCTCGGACCTTGTACACACCGCCCATCAAGCCATGGGAGTTGGTAGAGCTTGAAGACAGTAGCTGTAAAAGGAGCTGTTTAGTGTTAGACCAGCGACTAGGACTAAGTTGTAACAAGGTAGCCGTACCGGAAGGTGTGGCTGGAATATCTCTTTTATAGAGCAAAGCTTTCTCTCTTTTCTTACCTCACCAAACTTCAAGAATGAAAACTACCCATCCCTTCGGATGAGATGTCTAACTTGCGTCTTTTCCTTAAATTTAGTACCTATATAAATTGTACTAAATGTTTAAATGTTTTAGAACTGGTTCTATAAATTCTGCTTCCAATGCATCTCTTTATACAATCTATTCTTATTATAGGGTTTGGTTTGGTTGCCGCATTTTCATCCAGTTGTAGAAGTGGAAAAACAACAAGAACTGCCCAAACGCTGACCGAAACCTCTATAGTTACTCTTTCTAAACCAAAATCCAAGAAAGTTACCGCTGAACCAAAAGCCAACGCATATCCTGCTACACCACCAACGAACAGCCAAACCAACGAATATCCTAATCAAAATCCTCTACCTTTATCCCGTAGGGCCGTTGTTAAAATTGTCCCACAGTCTAGTACGCAATCTACCTTTTCTGATGCTAAAAACAACCAAAAAGCACGGGAAGCGTTTGTTACAAGCGTTATAAAGCATAAATCAGAGCTAAGTTCGGATGTAGATTTAGGGGATTATGGGGGTGGCGTTTCTTTGGTTGTTTTGGCCAAAAACGTTAACAAAGAGATGTGTGTTGTACTTGGTGAAGAAAGAGGAGGACCTTATTCTGGTAAGCTGAACTTTATAGGTGGAAAAATTGATACAGCACAAGGAATTCCAGAAGTAAAACCAGAAGTAAAACTTGTAGAGACTCTTTACGACGAAGTGCGCGAAGAGCTTGGCATTCACTTAGCGTATGACGCTTTTAAGGCAGGTTTGATCTGTATAAAGAGACCTAATAACAAGAAATTTCGTACCATGCTATGCTTCTGTTACCTATCTGGTATAGATACAAATAAATGGAATGACATGTATCAAAAACGGAAGAACAAGAAAATCATAGACTGGAAATACATAGAAATGAGCAGAATTGCATACATACCCATAGTAGAATTGGCTGCCTTCAAAGCCAATCTTTCTGACTATGTAAACGAGAACATCGAGCTTATTAAAGATGCTGCTGCTGAGGCAATCAACCGAACGCCTCCGTCCATAAAAGACCTCCCAAAGGTTCAAGATGATGTACCTATGCTCCTTGATTAGGAAACTGAAGAAGAGGAAGAAGTCCTAACAAACGAAACATAGGTCAAGGGGAATATCTTGTCAAACTTGATACAACCGTACTGCATACACCCCACATTCCGCACCGATTGGACCGTTGAAAATGAAAATAATTTGTAAAATCAATGGTGGATATTTTTGAAAAAATGAGCACCTATAAAGTTTTTGAATTTGATAATCAAATAATGTAACTGACATTCCGCACAAATTTTCTTAAAAATTCATTAGATAAATTTGTTAAATACAAATAATATCACTATATATAAGGCGTCAGCAAGGGTTGCATACTAAGAACAGCTGTGAATAATCTGTTATATATATGTAAAT
>DATGWI010000058.1:0-7524 GCA_035299565.1 Amoebophilaceae bacterium
ATTTACATATATATAACAGATTATTCACAGCTGTTCTTAGTATGCAACCCTTGCTGACGCCTTATATATAGTGATATTATTTGTATTTAACAAATTTATCTAATGAATTTTTAAGAAAATTTGTGCGGAATGTCAGTTACACTATTTGATTATCAGCTTCAAAAATTTAACCGGTGCGCATTTTTTCAAAAATATCACCCATTGATTTTACAAATTATTTTCATTTTCAATAACCCAATCGGTGCGGAATATGGGCTGTATATTTATTTGAAAATCAATATAAAATTATCATTATTAGAATATGCTGCTTGCACATCGCTTCCAAAGAGCCGATCTACAATTCACACCGCAATAGGTGCTTTAATGGGAGGATGACAGCTATAATTTGTCAATGTAAAATCTTCGTAAACAAAATCAAACAACGTTTGAACGGTTGGAAGAAGGTGTATGGTGGGTAGGGGATGGGGTTTTCGGGTGAGTTGCAAATGTGCCTGTTCTAAGTGGTTGTGGTACAAATGGGCATCTCCCAACGTATGGATAAAGGTTCCCAAGTTGAGGCCGCAAACCTGGGCTATCATCATAGTAAGCAAAGCATAAGATGCAATATTAAAAGGTACACCCAAAAATACATCGGCGCTGCGTTGGTAAAGTTGGCAAGAGAGGGCCCCTTCTGCTACATAAAATTGAAACAATGCATGACAGGGTGGCAAAGCCATATGCGGCAATGCACCAACGTTCCAGGCACTGACCACCAACCTACGCGAATCGGGCGTTTTTTTAATGGCCTCTATCAGTGCAGCCATTTGATCGATTTTTTCCCCTGTGGCTGTAGGCCAACTCCTCCATTGATGTCCATATATAGGCCCTAAGTCCCCTGCTTCATTGGCCCATTCATCCCATATGGTCACGCCATTTTTTTGCAAATAAGCAATGTTCGTATCTCCACTTAAGAACCAGAGGAGTTCGTAGATAATGGATCGAAGATGCATTTTTTTTGTGGTAACCAATGGAAAACCTTTTGATAGATCAAAGCGCATCTGGTATCCAAAGAGGCTTCTTGTACCGGTTCCTGTTCTGTCTGGTTTGTCTATGCCACTGGAAAGTATCTGTTGCAGCAACGTCAAGTATTGTTCCATGTGTCTTGTAGTTGTTATGCTTGTAAGCTGGTTGTTTCCAACTGCTGCCTCGTTCTAGCACTCGATCGAATTCAAGTTATGGGTTTCCACATCTAGTCCGTACTGCCCTTGCGCTTTCTTTTTTTCCCTCTTTGCCAAATGCTTTATGCCTCCTTTTTTCAATCAGCGCTTGATTTTTGTGTTTTTGTGTATCCAAACAAAAGTACGAAGTAAGAAGGACCATTTTGTAGGGACGCCATTCCGCATCTTCATTTCATTCTAGTATAGTCGTTGGTATACCCGAATAAAGGGTGTATGGTGACCCATTTACTATTGCAAACGAATGGGAATAGAAATCTGCATCATGGACGGAGCAGGAGCAGCCATACCCAATTCTGTTTGTAGGGTTTGTGGTTGTACAGCAGGAGGCATTGTATCGATGTCATCTCCAAAATCAACGGTAGTGCCATGGGCACCCGCATAGGCATCCAGTATATTTAATAGGTACCAAGCAGCGGCAATTAAAATAAAGAGATTGCGCGTACGTTTGCATTCTCGGATGCGTTTGTCGGTAAACTCCGTTCTAGGTAAGTTTTGTTTTTCTAAGTCTGTGCAAGTTGGAGCAGCGTGCATAAGCTTGTTCCGTTTGTGTAGGTTCATTTCTTTGTGCTCTCCATGTATCATATAACCTGTTATAAAAAAGCCAAGGTAAAAGCAGGGTATTTTCCAATACTGTTTGTTGTATACTTGCCCTAGACCAGGCAGGACTGTAGAAGAGATCCATGCTCGTTGCACAAGCGCATTGATTTGCATTGCTTTTAGCTGTTGTTTTTCCTCTTTCAACGCACTAGAACTGGGACTAGGGGTCGGTTTGATGGGAACAGGAGGCAAAACCAAGGGAGTTGTTTCCAGCTGTATACTTGATTGATTATCAGATGCAATAGATACATCTGCAGCTACTGGAATCCAAGCACTTGCAGCAACCCAATGGATGAAAAATAAAAGAAGCGTGGGATGTAATTTCATGAAGCGTTGGTTTGTAAAATAATGGCAACAATTTTCTGTAATGTGGCTTCTGAATCAAATGCTATTTTGATTTCTCCTTTTTTTTGTGCGTCTGCTTTGATCGACACGTTGGTCCCAAACTGGTGCGCCAATTGCTCGGTTGTTTTGCGGACAATTGCTTTAAAGGGATCAGCCAGTTGTTCTGGTAGTTTTTTTTTCTTAGGAGTAGTGAGAGACAGCTCTTGCACCAACTGCTCGACTTCGCGTACAGAAAGACCTTTTTCTACAATCCGTTTTAGAAGCATTAGTTGCTTTTCTGCTGTATCTAAGTTAATCAGGGCACGTGCATGTCCCATGGAAATTTTTTGGTCTCGCAGGGCAATTTGTACATCAGGAGGCAATTTAAGCAACCGGAGGTAGTTGGTGACGGTGGTTCGGTCTTTTCCAACCCGTTCGGCGAGTGCCTCTTGCGTCAAGTTGCATTCACCCAGCAAACGTTGGTAGCTTAGCGCAACCTCGATCGCGTTTAATGCCTCTCGTTGAATATTTTCAATAAGGGCTAGTTCCAACATGTGCTGATCGTCGGTAGTGCGTATATAAGCAGGAACTTCCTTTAGGTCAGCTGCTATAGCGGCGCGTAGGCGCCGTTCTCCAGCGATTAATTGATACGAACCATTTTCCAATTGGCGTACCGTAAGGGGTTGAATGATGCCATGCGTTTTTATGGATAGACTTAATTCCTGTAATGCTTCCAGGCTGAAATCTTGGCGTGGCTGAAAAGGATTGACAGCAATAGACCCGATCGGCAAAATCTTAAACAGGAGCGTTTGGCTATATGCGTTGTCTGTTGTATTGGAATCTTGCAACAACGCCTTTAATCCACGTCCCAAAACATTTTTTTGGTTACCTTTTGTAGATGGCATATGCACTGCTAAAAGCGAATGGTTCGTACAATTTTTTTGTCTCATTTATTGACCTTTATTGGCCTTCCGAATGATTTCTTCCGCAAGACTCAGGTAGCTCACCGCCCCTTTGCTATCTGCTTCATAAATTACAGCAGGCATACCAAAGCTAGGTGCTTCACTAAGCTTGATATTTCTAGGAATAATGGTTTCAAACACCATGCTTTGGAAGTGTTTTTTGACTTCTGCGACAATCTGATTGGCCAAACGCAACCGTGCATCGTACATGGTCATTAATATACCTTCTATTTCAAGGTTTGGGTTGAGTCGAGATTGAATGATTTTCGTCGTATTTAAAAGTTTTCCAAGTCCTTCCAAAGCGAAATATTCACATTGTACAGGTATAATCAAGGAATTTGCAGCAGTAAGTGCGTTGATTGTGATCAAACCCAACGAAGGAGCGCAATCTACGATAATATAATCGTAGTTGTCTACGAGCGATTTCAATCCCTCTCGTATGCGTCCTTCTCTATTTTTAAAATTCACCATTTCCACTTCTGCACCTACTAAATTAATATGAGAAGGCAATAAATCTAGGTTGGATATGGATGTAGTCTTAATCAACAATTTAGGATCTATTGCTTCTACAATACATTCGTAAATGCTATGTGCTACGTCTTCCGGCTTAATACCCACTCCAGAACTTGCATTTGCTTGTGGATCCACATCAATGAGCAACGTCTTTTTCTCTAATACGGCCAAGCTAGCCGCTAGATTTATAGCAGTAGTCGTTTTACCCACTCCACCTTTTTGATTCGCAATTGCTACAATCTTACCCATACACGTTGCAATTGATTCAGGTGAAAAAGATATTTTTTATTTCTTTGCATCTGCTTGGCTCAATTAAAAGACTCAATATCAATAAAAAAAAATAATAAAAGATACCAATAATACGTATTGATCGGTCTTCCTATGCTCGATCAGCCTTTATTGTTTTGCAAGGGAATTTTTATCGTTTTTGCTGCTTCGTCTATGCTACTTCCTTAAACAAATCTATAAAAAAATACAAATATATCAAAGTCAGAGGCAGATCCCATAAGCAAAAAAATGACTATCCATCCTGAAACAGAATCAAGATGCAGATTTTGCCATGTCTAGACTAGAATGAAATGAAGATGCGGGATGGCGTCCCTACAAAACGGTCCTTCTTACTTCGTACTTTTGTTTGGATACGCAAAATTACGAAAATCAAGCGTTGATTGAAAAAAGGAGGTGGAAAGCAATAGCATAGCTTTCTATGCACTTCTTTTTTCAAAGGCGCGTTTTCCAGTACGGACCAGATCGGAACCCGCAACTTGAAATTGATTTAGTATGTAGCGTAAAACGCTACTCAATCCTATTTGTGTTAGCGCCCTAAGTAAACCATCAAAGCAGAGACATCCGCTGGGGACACACCGCTAATATGAGCAGCTTGTCCTAGCGTGGTGGGTTTGATTTTGGTTAATTTTTCCAATGCTTCTTTTGATAGCGTCCGTACCAAAGCATAATTAAAATCGGGTGCAATACCATATGCATCTAGGCGTTCCATTTTTGCTACAAATTCTTTTTCTTTACGAAAATAATCTTCGTATTTAACCTCTATTTCGACTTGTTCCAACACATCTTCTGTGTAAGCACCCAATATTTGCTGGTTTTTCTGATCCAGAAGCAGTAAATCATGCATCCGAATTTCTGGACGTTTTAATAAGGAATAGGCAGATTGTGCTTCTGTAATCAAACTGGTTTGCAAGGCTTGCAACGTATCGTTCATTTGCTCTGGGTCTATTTTCCATTTCTTGATACCATCCAAAGCTTGCTGCATGGCTTCCTGTTTGGTGCGTACTTGTTCCATACGTTTTGGTTCGGCCAAACCTATTTCAAATCCCAATTTTGTTAACCGAAGGTCTGCATTGTCTTGTCGGAGCAAGATGCGAAATTCAGCACGTGATGTAAACATGCGGTAGGGTTCATCGGTTCCCTTACTGACCAAATCATCGATCAATACACCGATATAAGCTTCAGACCGTTTCAATACGACTGGAGACAAGCCGTTGATTTTCCGGTGTGCATTGATTCCTGCCATCAATCCTTGACAAGCAGCTTCTTCATAACCGGTGGTTCCATTGATTTGGCCGGCAAAGTACAAGTTTTGCACGAGTTGGGTTTCTAACGTATAGTGCAACTGGGTAGGTGGAAAATAATCGTATTCGATGGCATATCCAGGGCAAAGCATTTTGACCTTTTCAAATCCGACGATCGATCGAAGCATCTGAAATTGCACATCTTCTGGCAGGGAAGTTGACAAACCATTGACATATACTTGGATGGTATTCCAGCCTTCTGGCTCTACAAAAATTTGATGGCGTTCTTTGTCTGCAAACCTATGAATTTTGTCTTCTATGGAAGGGCAGTATCGAGGCCCTTTCGTCTGAATTTGACCATTGTACATAGGCGAGCGATCCAAGTTGTCTGCGATCATGGCATGTACCGTTGGATTGGTATAGGTAATGAAGCAGCTTTTTTGCTTGGCAAGGGGCGTAGTAGAAAGAAACGAAAAAACACCTGGATTTGTATCACCTGGTTGTTCTTCCATTTTATCGTAATCCAAGGTTCTTCCATCTACACGAGGGGGGGTTCCTGTTTTCATCCGTCCGAGTTGGAATCCCAACAGATGGAGGTGCTGCGTAAGGCCCACAGCTGCTTTTTCAGCTACGCGTCCGCCTGCTACCTGTTTTGATCCAATGTGAATCAGTCCATTTAAAAAAGTTCCGTTGGTTAAAACAACCGACCGACCACGAATCTCCATGCCTAAGGTTGTTTTAACACCCAAGACCTGTTGGGTTTCTACCAGCAGGGACACAACCGTATCTTGCCAAAAATCCAGATTTGGCAAAGACTCGAGTGCCATACGCCAACAATCCGCAAACATTTTTCGATCGTTCTGTGTACGTGGGCTCCACATAGCAGCTCCTTTGGATTTATTAAGCATCCTAAATTGAATGGCCGATTGGTCCGATACGATCCCAGAGCATCCACCTAATGCATCGATCTCTCGAATCAGTTGACCTTTGGCAATGCCTCCCATAGCAGGATTGCAAGACATTTGCGCAATCGTTTGCATGCTCATCGTAACCAACAAAACCTTAGATCCCATTTTCGCAGCAGCTGCAGCAGCTTCACAACCTGCATGCCCAGCCCCAACTACAATAACGTCGTATTCTAAATACATAATGTGTAAAACGTTTCACGTGAAACATTCAATTAGACCAACTCAATTTTCAACCAAAGCAAACCACCATCCGGTTGCACAGTGGTTTGGCAGCAACAAGCACGAAATGCATCGTGCAACCATTGAACCAATTGTATTCAAAGTGGCGAACTTCCCATCTCATTCATAATGCAAACTACTCCTTTGAAAAAAAGGGAGAGTACATAGAAAGCCGTTCAGGCAAAGAGGAATTTGGAAGGGGAAAGCACGCTTGGTTTTTCGTATTTTTGTCTTGATACAAAAATACGAAAAAAGAAGGACTTTGTCATAACAGCACCATTCCACATCTGCATATCTTAGCGTTATTCAAAATGAGCAGTGTCCGAACTAGAAGGACAGCTGCAACCATTTTGTTGCCCCGGTCAACCGATACGCTTAAAGCAGCACACAACCAGGAAAGAAAAATGCACATTCCTTAGCAGCCGTTTCTTCTGAGTCTGAACCATGAATGGCATTGTTGTCAATAGAACGACCAAACATCTTTCGAATGGTTCCTTCACTTGCTTCCGCTGGATTGGTAGCTCCTATTAATGTCCGAAAGGCAGAGAAAGCCTGTTCTTTTTCTAACACCATGGCTACTACAGGACCAGACGTTATAAATTCGCATAGGTCTTTATAGAAGGGACGATCTGCGTGGACTGCATAGAAACGTGCTGCCATGGCAGGTGTAACTTGTACCATGGACATGGCCTTTATACAAAAACCAGCTTTCTCAATTACAGTAAGAATCGCACCTATCTGGTTGGCCCGAACTGCATCCGGTTTAATCATAGAAAAAGTTGTACTTGTTTTCATGTTGTATTATATTTTATATAATTTTGTATTGTTTAAGAAGGGTTTCTATACACTGTCGCAATGAAAGTACAGGATCATGTTGACTAACGACCATGGTCCTTTTTGCTTTTTGCTTCATGCTTTTGTACCATACATCCAGTCAAATATACGGAGAAAAAAGGATGGTACCCAAGCGCTAAATTAGACCTGTTGCGTAAGTAGCTTATAGTTAGGTAGCAAGGAGAAAAAGGGTAAAAATAGGGGGAAAAGTAAGGTAAAACCAACCCCCTATGACACTAACCTATAAAAAATTAACGAAACATCCCCATAGCTTACGTCGTTTATTAGGGATCGATAGAGATAAAATGGAACAACTGGTCGTATCCTTGACGCCTCTTTGGGAAGCCCATCTAAGCGCTAA
>DATGWI010000059.1:0-15374 GCA_035299565.1 Amoebophilaceae bacterium
GGTGAAAAGAAACAATGAGGTAATTTATGAAAATCACACATGCCATCCAACTGCAGTTTCCGCATCAATGGCATCCAAACAGTAGAGCTGTTGCGTAAGTCCTAAAAAATATACTCAATCGGAATGAAGATGCCTTGTCAGTCTTCCAAAAAATTCGTAACATTGTGCCATGAATATTTGGTTATCTACCGAAGATCTCCACTTGTTGGAGCTTCGCCATAAAAAAGAACGTGATAAGCGGATCGCTGACCGTATTAAGGCCGTGATTTTGTTACATAAAGGCTGGCTACATAAAGAGATAGCAGAAGCTTTACTCATAAGTCCAGAGAGTGTATCAAGACATATAGAGGAGTATCAGACAGAAGAAAACTAAGCCCGAGTAATGGCGGTTCTAGCTCCAAATTAAATGCTGAACAAACCACTAGTCTGATCGCTCATCTAGAAGAGCATATGTACACAACTACAGCAAGTATTGCCGCGTATACAGCTCAGACATATGGAGTTACGTATACAGAAAAAGGCATGTATATGGCCAATAGGCATCAAGATGCCGGATTTCTCATGCTCGTCCGTACTGCAAACAATGCAATGGCCTCAGTATGAAAACATGCTTCTGTGGTAGTGCATTGGTTGTAGCGTACAAAAACTATTTAGTATATTGCAGTTGCGTAGTAAGCCTGTTGTAGCAGTGTGCCAAACAGCAAACGTAATTTCGGTAAAATAGTTGATTGGGTCACACAAAATCTGCATTATGGATCTGTTGCCACATGATATCAAACGAACAGCTGCTTCTGCTAAAAGAACAACACCTGTATGGGTGCTTGTTTGCGCTTTTTGCTGGACGCAATCCATCTGTCGTGCAGAAACGACCAAAGAAGGAGCCATTAGCGATGCAGAGTTTGTTATTGAAAAACAAAAGGAAAACAAATTAAGCCAAGAGAAAAAACTTTTTTTTAAAGCGCCTCTTCCCACTGTACCCATACACAAGGTGCCTTGGCAAACAATACAGCCTGCTGAGGCTGGTCTTGATTGCTTTGAACCAGCGCCGACATTGCTCACCCCTTTTTATGCTTTGTGGGAGCAACGACCGCTTAAGCCAGTACGCCATTGCGCTAGAATAGGCATCACCTCACAGTGGTTGCCCTATATATTGTGTCGTTTCCAAGCCTTCCCTTTGGGGGAAGGTATGGGATCCACGCAGCTATCTTGGGTGCCCCCTACGATGGAACAGAAATGGAAAGCAGGCAGTGCTTCTTTTACAACCATCCACCGCAACGCCTCGTGGTTGTTTCGAACAAAGCTCGCCTACCAACAAGATAGACATGCCTATTTGGACATTGCCCCGCCTCCCAAACGCACGTTGCACCAGATACGTGGGCGCTTTTCTGTAGAACAAGCAGACGACCATACGGTTCAGTATGGAACCATTGAAGGCAATTCCCTACATTACCAAAACCATGCACTGTCGGAACAGCTCCTCCAGCTTCAATACAAATGGCTGAGACGTTACAACGGCTTTGCACTTCAAGCAGCTACGTATTCTGATTTTGCTTATTATAAGAATGAAAAAGTTGCACAAAAACGGTTTATTGTATCTGCCAAACCTGGAATTCGTATGGATTTTTTGCCATCCATACAACTCAAAGGGGAGGCGACCATAGCCTACCACAACGATCCTATTCCAAATTTTGTGTCTCATTTTCAAGTTTATCCTTCGGTGAAAGTAAGCAGTAAGATCACAGATTGGCTCCAGCCCTACCTGCGCCTATCCGGTATGGGTGTAGGAGGCAACGTGGTTCCATTGCATCTGTGTAAGGCAGCAGCCAAGCAAGCTTTTGTGGCAAAAGAAGTTACCCTATCGCACAAACACCAATACCTAACGGTACAAGGCGGCAACAAAGGAACCGTAGGATCGATAGCGCACCAACTCCATATAGCCTATCGCCAATTTAGAAACGCAGCACGAAGGGTCTTTGCAGCAGACCAGACTACATATACCCTATTGTATCATACCCATCCGTCCCATACCTTAAAGACTACTTTGGTGTTGCACGGTACCGTGCCAGGTGTGCAGCAGCTGGGTACGACTGCCAAGGTGACCTACTGCCACACTTTCCAAGATGCAGCAGCGCCCATGGGGTGGTATGCCAAACCAACCCTTACAATCAAGCCGATGTTGCGCTATACTACCTTGCATCAAAAACTTTTCTTGACCGGAGGCTGCATATTCCGCAATTCCGCTCTGCTAAAAGATGCTGCTGGTATGGAAACCAATTTAAAACCAACGATTGATGTGCACGTAGGGGCAGATTATTTGCTAACGCCCCATTGGGCTGTTTTTCTAACAGTTGACAACCTATTGGACCGTAAAAATTGTTCTTACGCACGATACCATGGCATAGGACGTACCTTGTTGGGAGGCATACAGTATAGATGGTAATTTTATAGAAGAAAAGCGCATGATGATGATGATGCATAAACTTACAGCGTTGCGCGAGCAGATGGACAACGCCACCATTACCGATGCGGCTTCACTCAAAGCGTTTCAGTGTGTTTTCCTTGGTAAGAAAGGTCCACTTGCAGCTTTGTTTGAAGCCTTCAAGACGGTTCCGTCTTCGGAAAAAAAAGAGCTGGGTGCTGCTTTGAATGGGTTAAAAAATGCGGCCGAGGAGAAATTCAAACAGGCCTCCAAAGCGCTATCCTTACAAGGCACATCCAAAACAGAACACGAAACAGTAGATGTGACACTGCCCTCGTTTGGACCTTCTATCGGGAGTCTGCATCCCCTTCGGATTGTGAAAAACAAACTGGTTGCATTGTTTGAACGCATTGGTTTCAACCTTATGGAAGGACCTGAAATTGTAGGAGATTGGCATAACTTTGGGGCCTTGAACTTTGCTCCAAACCACCCTGCACGAGACATGCAGGATACTTTTTTTCTACAACGCAATCCAGATCAATTGTTGCGTACGCATACAACTTCTGTTCAGATCTCAACCTGTGAAAAACAAGATCCTCCCATTCGATCGATTTCGGTGGGACGTGTGTTTCGGAATGAAGCCATTTCTGCCCGTTCGCACTGTTTTTTCCACCAATTAGACGGCATGTATATCCATACTGATGTAACCTTTAAAGCATTAAAAGAAACCATTTATTATCTTGTAGAAGAGGTATTCGGAAAAGAGACCAATGTGCGTTTTAGGGCTTCTTATTTCCCGTTCACCGAGCCCAGTGCCGAAGTAGACATCAGTTGTCAACTGTGCCAAGGAAGCGGCTGTTCTGTCTGCAAACAATCGGGTTGGGTAGAGATCCTGGGTGCGGGCATGATTGACCCAAACGTCTTGCAAAATTGCCAGATCGATCCCAAGCAATACAGTGGGTTTGCTTTTGGTATGGGCATAGAACGGATTGCCATGTTGCTCTACCGCATCGACGACTTGCGGTTATTTTCTGAAAATCACCTCGATTTTTTGAGTCAATTTAAGGCTGCACGGTGATCGTGTAAAACTATTGATGCTGTACCCAATGGTTGGTTGCCTAAACAGCACAATGGGCAGGCAATGGATGCGAGAAAGTGCGTAACACCATGAATAAGGATGGATACAAAAGAACGTTACCAAGCTTTTACATGCTATTTACAGACGGTACCAACACCGGTTCAAACAGAACTGATCTACGATACGCCGTTTCAGTTATTGGTAGCCGTGATCTTAAGTGCGCAGTGTACAGACAAACGTGTCAATCTTTGTACCCCATCTCTTTTTGCCTCTTTTCCAACTGCGCGTGCGTTGGCAGCAGCCTCTTTTGAAGAGGTATTCAACCACATCAAAAGCATTAGTTACCCGAAGAACAAAACGACCTTTCTACTGGGCACAGCAGCACGGTTGGTCAATGATTTCCACGAGCAAATTCCAAGTTCTGTCACTGCCTTACAAACTTTGCCTGGTGTGGGTCGTAAGACAGCACATGTCATTGCCTCTATTTTATACAACCAACCCACATTGGCCGTAGATACGCATGTATTTAGGGTAGCCAAACGCATTGGCTTGGCCTCAGTTGGCTGCAAAACCCCCTTCATGGTGGAGCGTGAGTTGATGGAGCATCTTCCTTTGGAACAAGTACAACGGGCAAATCAATGGATTTTGCTGCATGGAAGGTATATTTGCACGGCTCGAAAGCCCCAATGCATGGCCTGTCCGATAACACATCTTTGTGCTTATTTCAAGCAAAATCAAAGATGATGGAATGGCATGAAAATGCAACGATCAAAATTCCACTGCCTCTTTGCCTGCACGCTTGCTATGCACTCCTTTTTTCAAAGGCGCGGTTTGCAGTACGGACCAGATGGACACCCGCAACTTGAAGTAGATACAGTATATCAGGCTTTGAGCACCAGATCGATGTTCGAATTACTAGAAAAATATCGTTTTTCAAATGGACTATTATTACTGATAGTCAAGGAAGTATCCATGAGATCCGTTGTCAGAGTAAATTTTTAGCAGGACATTTTTTGAAAAACTGTTTACAACTACGTACCTTAGTAAAAAGAGTTCTGGTAGCGACCCTTACAATGAAAACTTATATCGGATTCTAGCCGTAGTATTTCTGAACGAGAATACCACAGCATATGCAGATATCGGGGTGTGCGTACAAGAACGCATGCCAAAGTGAACCAACAGCCTACTACTAGGGTTACCAAAGGCTGCACCAATACATGGCAATAAATATGTTTGAATGCGTTCGTTTTACAATAAAATTACCTCGCTGGAATAGAAAAAAGATACAGCGCTTTTTGCAACATTTTTTGTATGGATGCTATGGATCCCTCATGGCAATGGGAATATGTTTTCCAACACGTGCAGCAGCTACCCAAGACCATACGAATGATTTTTTAATGGAACATATAACAGATGCCCACAGTTGGCACTTTGCTACCTTCAACAACCATGTCGTTACATTGCCCCTACCCGTTATTCTTTATTCCTCAGACCGGGGACTGGAATGCTTTTCCTCTGCACGTTTTTATGGCAAACAGCATGAACTGATTCCCTTTCGAGGGTATGTGCTGGTAGGTGAGAAAATTCGTTGCTTGGATCCAGGTCGGTCGGTTCTTGATTTTTCCATTACCAAAAATATAGCCGCCATGTGGGGCAGCCTAGTATGTCTGATCGGTCTGGTACTGTGGGCTGCAAGAAGGTACCAACAATACCCCTTAGAGGCTCCAAAAGGTTTCTTTTCACTGATGGATGGGTTGATTTCATTTATTAAGAATAAAATTGCGCTTCCCAATATCGGCCAGAAACATTACGAGCGTTTTTTGCCCTATTTGTTAACCATCTTCTTCTTTATATGGATCAACAATCTCCTCGGACTTTTACCAGGAGGAGCCAATGTTACCGGAAACATTTCAGTAGCGTTGGTGTTGGCAGCGTTTACGACGCTTGTTACTGTGTTTTCTGGAAATAAGCACTATTGGATGCATATCTTTAATCCCCCTGGCATTCCCAAATGGTTGTTGCCGATACTCATACCGATAGAAATATTGGGCATCTTAACTCGATTTTTCTCTTTAATGATCCGATTGTTCGCCAATATTACCGCAGGGCATATCATCTTATTAAGTATTATAGGACTTGTTTTTAGTGCGAAGAATGTTTACGCAGGTTTGGGAATAGGTTTTGTAATTAGTGTGCCTTTTGGTACATTTATGTTTTTCCTAAAACTATTGGCTGCTTGGTTACAAGCATATGTCTTTACCTTGCTTTCTGCCATTTATTTTGGACAGGCAGTAGCCGAAAGCAAGCACTAGGATAGATAGACTTTTTATTTTTTTAAACCATTTAACATTTTGTTTCTATATGGCCATAGATTTAGCATACGCAGGCGCAAGTATTGGTGCGGGTATTATCGCATTGGGAGCGGGTATAGGCATTGGCAAAATTGGCAGTGCTGCTATGGAAGCAATGGGCAGGCAACCAGAGGCTAGTGGGAACATTCAAACTGCTATGATTATCTCTTGTGCACTCATCGAAGGCGCTGCATTGTTTGCTGGGCTGGTGTGTTTGTTAACGGTTATTAACAAGTAATATATTGCAACAAGCGTTGCATACCATTTCGTTTTTTACGCATGGTGCTTCCTCGTGCAATCCTTTCGCTTATAAGCTCCTTTGTAGCCTTCCGGCGCAAACGTGTTCCAAGTTCCAATAGCGCACTTTCTGAAGGTAGTGGTGGTTGAGCCATTGTTCAGCATACCGAAGTCACGTAGTTTAATGATGGTTAGTTAAGCTGTCTTTATGACAAAAAGATTGAAACATGATGGCTTAGCCAAAAGAATCCTTACCGATCCAATAGCTGCCTATGAGTTTATCAGCCATTATTTACCAGAATCCTGTAAAGAATTATTAGATCTGACTACGATTAATGTTGAGAAAGAGTCATTTGTAGAGGAAGACTTAAAGCAGAAATTCAGTGATGTAGTCTTCTCGATCAAGATGAAAAATAAAGAGGAGGCGTTCATTTATACATTGATCGAAGTCGAGGTTAGCCCTAAGTATTGGACCGCTTTCAAGTTATGGAAGTATGTTTTTCTGTTGCTTGAAAGGCATAAAACAGCAAAGCAAGAAAAATTACCCCTGGTAATTCCCATAGTCTTATACCATGGTAACAGGCCCTTTAATGCCCCAAGAAATTTATGGGACTTGTTTGGTCACCCCATACTTGCTAAAGAGTTGATGGGGGGAGACTATCAACTGGTAAACTTGTATGCTATGCCAGATGAACAAATCAAGCAGAAGGAACACCTAGGCATGTTGGAATATTTTATGAAGTATATTTACCAAAGAGACATGCTTAAGTTATGGGATGCGTTTTTAGAAAACTTTAAATCTTGTATCCTCCTTGATAAGGAAAAAGGTTATATTTATATAAGGAGTTTCTTATGGTATAGCAATAGCAAATTGCCTGAAGATAAACAACCTGTTCTAGAAAAGATTATAACAAAACATCTACCTAGAGAAGATAAAAAAGATATTATGAGAACTATAGCACAAAAATATAGGGACGAAGGTATCCAAATAGGGAGAACAAAAGGTAAACTAGAAGGTAAACTAGAAGGTAAACTAGAAGGTAAAGAAGAAAGAAACATAGAAATCGCTAAGTCTATGCTTCAAAAGGGTTACCCATTGGAAGATATCATGCTGCTTACTGGCTTATCTCGATCTCATATCCAGGGCCTTGTATAGAACTCTGGGGTTACAGATTCTAGTTTGTATCGGGTCTGTCCATTTAAATTTGGCTCCTTTGTTAATTGATTCTTTACTAAATACTCAAATTTAAAAATACAAAGGAGCTTTTCAACAGCTTTTTTTAAGGAGTATACATAAGGGTGGAAAAGGCACTGGAATACCATGCAACAGCATCCAATTGCCAGTGAAGCAGGCAAATATCATAAATTTCATTTGGTTATGAATCTAATCACTCCCGATATCGGCGTCCTATTTTGGCAAACTGTTACGTTGTTGGCAGTATTGGTTGTATTGGCTAAATTTGGCTGGAAACCAATTTTAAGCAAATTAAAGGAACGCGAGACAGCTGTAGCCCATGCCGTAGCGCAAATAGCCGAGGCCCACACGCTAATGGAGCAAGTGTATACAGATCGGACCAAGTTGATAAACGAAGTACAAATGGAACGCGAACGCATCCTAAGCGAGGCATTGCGTACACAACAAGAAATCATCGAACAAGCACGTCAAGAAGGCCTAAAGACCAAAGAAAAGCTGATATTACAGGCCAAATTAGAAATTTCCAAAGAACAAGAACGTGCTTTGGAGACGCTTAAAGCCAATGTGGGCATGTTGGCAGTGCAACTGGCCGAAAAATTATTGGATAAAGAATTGGAACAAACGCCAGCACAATGGGAGCTGTTAGACCGCTTAACCACAGAGCAGGGTTCTGCTTACAACCAACCCAAGCACAATGCATTGTAACATATGACCAACCCAGATAAAATTGTAACTCGGTATGCAAAAGTCTTTCTCGATCATGTCGTCAAAAACGATCGCCTAGAAGAGGTATGCAAAAGTGTCGAACTCCTAGAAGAAACCTTGGTCAAATGTCCCTCATTGATACGCTTGGTATTGCTAAATACTGCCACATTGCGGGAACAGAAAAAAGGCATGTTGGAAACAATCTGTAAAAAGGAAGTGAGTCCCATGCTGTGGAGGTTTATACAACTGCTTGTAGACCAGGGAAAAATTGCACACCTGCTAGATATCTTACAGGCGTTCAACACCTGCTGTAAAGAACATCTGGGCATTCATAAGGCTATCTTAACCACAGCCGTTCCCCCTTCTCCGGTTTTGTTGAAACGGTTTAAAAAACAGGCCAAAGAGATAATCAGCTGCAAAGAAATTATATTGGAACAACGGATTGACCCCACGATCATTGGGGGATACATTCTCCAAGTTGGAACATTAAAATTAGACAAAAGTATGAAGCACCAACTGCATGTGTTGAAAACAAGATGCATGGGTACAGTATTTACGAAACCTATATATGATTATATATGAATATTAATACAGATGCAATTACGGCACTGCTCAAGGCGCAATTATTGGATGTACGCACCGAAGCGGAGTTAGAAGAAGTCGGAACCGTTATCCAATCCGGAGATGGGGTGGTACGCATCTATGGACTTTTAAATGTGCAAGCAGGCGAGCTAATTGCCTTTGAAAATGGATGCAAGGGGCTGGCTCTCAATTTGGAAGAAAACATGGTGGCTGCTGTGGTCTTGGGCGATGCAAATGCAATTCGGGAAGGAGATACGGTTACCAGAACCAAACGGGTAGCCTCCATAGGTGTAGGAGAAGGCCTTTTGGGACGTGTCATCAATACCCTTGGTGAGCCTATAGATGGAAATGGTCCTATACAAGGAGAACGATTTGATATGCCGCTAGAACGGAATGCTCCTGGTGTTATTTACCGACAGCCGGTCGATGCCCCGCTTCAAACGGGACTTAAAGCCATTGATGCCATGATTCCCATTGGGAAAGGACAACGTGAACTCCTTATTGGCGATCGACAATCGGGCAAAACTTCTATTGCCATCGATACCATCCTAAACCAACGTAAACTATTTGAAAAAGGAACCCCTGTTTATTGTATCTACGTAGCGATTGGACAAAAAGCATCTTCCATAGCCAATGTGACCGAAACTTTAACACGCTATGGTGCCATGGACTATACCGTCGTCGTAGCCGCTCCTTCGTCCGCTCCTGCCCCTATGCAATCTTTTGCCCCTTTTGCTGGGGCAGCTATTGGAGAGTTCTTTCGAGATACGGGTAGGGATGCACTGGTCGTCTATGACGATCTTTCGAAGCAGGCAGTGGCATATAGGGAGTTATCGCTATTGTTGCGTAGGCCCCCAGGACGAGAAGCCTTCCCTGGAGATGTCTTTTACCTGCACGCACGTCTCTTAGAGCGGGCTGCACGCATTATCCATAACGATGCAATAGCCGCCTCTATGAATGATCTACCCGATGCCCTAAAAGGAAAAGTGAAAGGAGGTGGGTCGCTCACCGCGTTGCCTATTATAGAAACACAAATGGGCGATGTATCGGCCTATATTCCAACCAATGTTATTTCTATTACGGATGGACAAATATTTTTGGAAATGAATTTGTTCAATGCAGGAATCAAGCCTGCTATAAATGTCGGCATCTCGGTGTCACGTATTGGAGGCGCTGCCCAAATCAAGGGCATGAAAAAAGTAGCCAGTACCCTTAAATTGGACCAAGCACAATTTGCTGAATTAGAGTCTTTTTCAAAGTTTAGTTCCGATTTGGACGTGACTACAAAACGTACCATTGAGCGGGGACGCAAAAATCAAGAATTGCTCAAGCAATCGTTGCACGCCCCCATGGCTGTAGGAGAACAAATCGCTATACTCTATATAGCCATGAATGGATACTTGGATGAGGTACCCCTTCCAGCCATAAAGGCATTTGAAAAGCAATTCTTAGAACTGCTCCGTACACAACACCAGGCTACGTTGGCCTGCCTGGAAGCCGGTCAGTGGGACAACGCATTCATTGAAGTGTTGACAAATGTAGCCAAAAGTATATTGACGAATAAGTTCGCAGCACATTAATTGTTCCGTCGAAACAGCATATGGCCCATCTAAAGGAAATAGTAGACCGCATCGAGCTGATTGTTTCTACCCAAAAAATTACCAAGGCAATGAAAATGGTGGCTGCCTCGAAGTTGCATAAAACGCAGCAACTGTTAGCGCCACTTAAGGAGTATACGCTGCAATGCAGCAACCTGTTGCATGCCGCATTGCAAAGACAAGAACAAGTCGTCCATCCGTTGCTTGTACCTCGGGTCAATGAACTGAAAAGCAGCCTGTTTATCGTGGTTGCTTCTGACAGAGGTTTGTGTGGTGTGTTTAACAAAAATGTACTCAAGAGCGCCCAAGCATGTATAGAAAGTCGTATACAGACCGGAACAGATGCCATAGAAGTGCTGGTAATAGGTAAAAAAACACATCAGTTTTTCAAAAAAACAGCTTTGCCCCTCATCGATCGTTACGTCGACCTATGGTCTGCTGCTGCTTGGAACAGCGATGCATTGGCTGACTACTGCATGAAGACGTTTCAGAATGGCTACTATACCGAAATTTTACTCGTATATACTGCATTTATAAATGCAGTAAAACAAGAGCCAAGAGTAGCTCCTTTTTTGCCTTTTTCTTCCCATATGGATACACGTTCTGGTGGTGCTTTGGAGCAGTCTACTGATTGGATCTACGAACCTTCCCATGCGTTGTTCGTGGAACAGTTGTTGCCAGAAGTCCTCAAAAAGCAGCTTAGAATGAAGTTAGTAGAATCGAGTGCCAGCGAGCATGCGGCACGGACCCTTACCATGGGTAAAGCATCAGATAATGCCGATGCTTTGTTAAAAGAGTTGCGCATTAGCTACAATAGGATGAGACAAGCCTTGATTACCAATGCACTTGCTGAAATCAACGGTGGGGCCGAAGCGTTAATGGGCACATAGTCCTAAGGGAAAGCAAGGCAAGAGGAAAAAGGATCCAAGCGTTGCCAACGTCTCAATTATTTTTCCTAACTTGTGATCCAGTAAACCAATCCTACACCATTCGTTTTACATGTCATTTCAACTTGCTGCACCATATAAACCCTCTGGAGACCAACCCAAAGCCATTCAGGAATTGGTAAAAAACATACAACTTGGAGGTTCAAGACACGTATTGTTGGGTGTAACGGGCTCGGGTAAAACCTTTACGATTGCCAATGCCATTGAAGCGTTGAATAGACCTACCTTGGTGATCAGCCATAATAAAACGTTAGCAGCTCAGTTGTATAGCGAATTTCGTTCCTTTTTTCCCAACAATGCAGTAGAATATTTTGTTTCGTATTACGATTACTACCAGCCAGAGGTCTATTTGCCGGCTACGGGTGTGTACATAGAGAAAGAACTAGCGATCAACGACGAATTGGAACGCATGCGGCTCAGTACGGTTTCTTCCTTGCTCAGCGGTCGAAGGGATGTGCTTGTCGTGGCATCTGTTTCCTGTATTTATGGTGCAGGCAGGCCAGAAGCATTCAAAAAAAATGCACACTTGTTTCAAGTTGGGGACCAACTCACCCGAAACAATTTGTTGCGCATATGCGTAGATATGCTCTATAGCCGCAGTGATGCGGAATTCCAGCGAGGTCAATTTCGGGTCAAAGGAGATACGGTTGATCTGTTTGTAGCCTATGCCGATTATGCCTATCGTTTTGTGCTTTGGGGAGACGAATTAGAATCCATTCACAAGATCAATCCCAATACCGGAACAAAGTTAGAAACCATACAAGAAATCCTGATATTCCCTGCGAACCTGTTTATTATGAGCAAGGATGTACTGCACCGAGTGATGCAACACATCCGCTGTGACTTAGGCACCCAAATACACTTTTTTGAAACCCTGGGCAAGTTTGAAGAAGCCAAACGACTCAAAGAACGCACCGAACTCGATTTAGAAATGCTGCAAGAACTTGGTTATTGTCCAGGGATTGAAAACTATTCGCGTTACATAGATGGCCGTTCGGAAGGAGAACGCCCCTTCTGCTTGTTGGACTATTTCCCGAAGGACTACCTGATGGTTATAGACGAAAGCCATGTGACCCTTCCACAGTTCCGAGCCATGTGGGGAGGCGATCGTGCCCGTAAAACAAATCTAGTAACGTATGGGTTTCGGTTACCCGCTGCCCTCGACAACCGCCCTTTGAACTTCGAAGAATTTAAATCCTTGATCCATCAAGTAGTTTATGTGAGTGCCACACCCGGTGATTACGAGTTGCAGGAAGCTGAAGGCGTAGTGGTAGAGCAAATCATACGTCCTACAGGATTGGTAGACCCTCAAATAGAAGTGCGGCCTTCTGTCAATCAAATTCACGATATCTTAAAGGAAATCAAACAAGTCGTACAGAAAGACGAACGTGTTTTTATTACCACGCTCACCAAGCGCATGGCCGAAGAGCTTACGACCTATTTGTTGGAAGCCAATGTCCGCTGTAGGTATATGCATTCAGAAGTAAAAACACTCGACCGGGTGGTTCTTTTAAACGAACTCCGCAACGGTACATTTGATGTATTGGTAGGAGTGAATCTCTTGCGGGAAGGATTGGATGTACCCCAGGTTTCTTTGATGTTGATTTTGGATGCAGACAAAGAGGGTTTTTTGCGCAATGTACGTTCGTTGATTCAAACCATCGGAAGGGTAGCGCGTCATGCAGCAGGGCGGGTCATTATGTATGCCGATCGCATTACTGATTCCATGCAGCAAGCCATAGATGAAACAGCACGCAGGCGTACGCTTCAAATGGAATACAACCTTACGCACCACATTACACCCAATTCGGTCGGTAAAAATCAGATTGTTATGGATCTACCAAAGAAACCCTCTGAACGGACGCAAAGCAGTGGCTACACTACCGAATACAGAACAGACCAGACTGCTTTTGCAGCCGACGTTACTGCTTCCTATGGGTTACAAGAAACGTCTATTCAAGAACGCATTCAATTGTTGGAAAAACAAATGTATGCAGCAGCAGCAGGGTTGCGTTTTTTGGAAGCAGATCGGATCAAAGAGGCCATAGAAGCATTGCGCAACCGAGCGAAATAGCAGACCTCTTGCAAAAAAGAAGTTCCCGGTTGACAACCTATTTGGGCAGTGAAAGAGGGTAAGCAAACGTCACACCACCTTAAGGTGCTCAATGATAAAGCTTTGCCGTTCGGGTGTATTTTTACCCATATAAAACGCCAAGAGGTTTTGAAATGGCGTATGGCTGAACAGCGTTACAGGAGACAACTGCATGTCTTTACCTATAAAACGGGCAAATTCATCGGGAGAGATTTCGCCCAATCCTTTGAAACGGGTAATTTCTGCCTGAGCACCTAAGGCATGCATGGCAGTTTCTTTTTCCTGCTCATTGTAACAATAATGTGTAACTTTTTTGTTCCGTACGCGGAACAACGGGGTCTCTAATATGTACAAGTGCCCATGCTGAACCAATTCTGGGAAAAATTGCAAGAAATAGGTCAAGATCAGCAATCGAATGTGCATGCCATCCACATCGGCATCGGTAGCGAGTACAATCTTGTTGTACCGAAGCCCCTCTAGACCATCCACAATATTGAGTGCATGTTGCAGTAAGTTCAACTCTTCGTTTTCATAGATCAATTTTTTAGATTGTCCAAAACAGTTTAGGGGTTTGCCGCGTAAGGAGAATACTGCTTGGGTTGCCACATCCCGGGATTTGGTTATGGAGCCGCTTGCAGAGTTGCCTTCTGTGATGAAGAGCGTACTTTGGTCTCTATGTATGTGTTTGGAGTTGTAGTGAACGTGGCAATCTCGTAACTTTTTGTTATGCAAATTGGCTTTTTTTGTCTTCTCCGTTGCCATCTTTTTAAGGCCTGCAATCTCTTTGCGTTCTTGTTCAGAGGCTAGGATGCGCTTGTGCAACTGTTCGGCTACAACTGGATGTTTGTGTAGAAAATTATCCAATTCACTTTTAACAAAATCCATGATAAAACTCCGCACACTTGGACCTTCGGGGCCCATCTGTTGAGAACCCAATTTGGTTTTGGTCTGAGACTCAAAAATAGGTTCTTGTACTTTAATGGCCAATGCTGCTACCATACCACTGCGGATGTCACTGACGTCAAATTCTTTCTTATAAAACTCCCGTATGGTTTTTACTACAGCTTCTTTAAAGGCAACCAAATGTGTTCCACCTTGTGGGGTATGTTGTCCATTTACAAAGGCATAATATGCTTCGCTTGATAGATGGTGGTGGGTAAGAACCAACTCTATATCTTTCTTTTTCAGATGAATTGCTGGGTATACACACGCTTCTGCATCTGCTTTGGTTTGAAGCAAGTCTAGGAGCCCATTGCGAGAGCGGTATTTTTTACCATTGAAGATAAAAACAAGCCCCGTATTTAAAAAAGTATAGGTTGCGATTTGCTCTTCTAAAAACGACTCAACAAAGGCAAACGCTTTAAAGACAGCAACATCAGGTTTAAATACGATGTATGTACCATTGGGTTCTTGGGTGGGCGTAATTGCTGTTTCCGTCTGCAGTATGCCTGCAGAAAATGTAGCAGATCGGGTTGCTCCCTCTCGAAAAGATTGGACCTTAAAATAACTTGAAAGGGCATTGACAGCTTTTATCCCTACTCCATTTAGCCCGACCGACTTTTGGAATGCCTTGCTGTCGTACTTGCCTCCTGTATTCATTTTGGCAACACAATCTACCAGTTTTCCCAACGGGATGCCTCTTCCAAAATCTCGGATGGTAACTTCTTGATCGGCTATGTTGAGCTCAATTTGTTTGCCATAACCCATGACAAACTCATCAATGCTGTTGTCAATGACCTCTTTAAGTAGGATGTAAATACCATCATCGGGTAGACTACCATCTCCTAACTTTCCGATATACATGCCGGGACGCAGTCGAAGGTGTTCCTGCCAGGTTAGAGAACGAATGTTTGCTTCTGTATAATGTAGTGTAGACATACGATTCATTTTTCAAATAGCCTCAGCTTAAGTCCGTCGCAATAAAAGCGTCTAGAATCCACTTTGGCGTTATTGCAATACGTAAATAACGTAAAATCTAATGGAAAATAGATATTAGACCTGTTGCGTAAGTCATTTTACTCATAAATACATATACTCAATCGGAATGAAGATGCCTTTTCAGACTCCCTAAAAATTCGTAACATTGTGGCATGAGTACTTGGTTATCTACCGAAGAACTCCGGTTGCTGGAGCTTCGTCATAAAACAGAACGAGATAAGCGGATCGCTGA
>DATGWI010000060.1:0-8633 GCA_035299565.1 Amoebophilaceae bacterium
CAAAAATACAAAAATCAAGCACTGAGTGAAAAAGGGAGGTAGAAAGGGATGACGCGCTTTCTATGCACTGCTTTTTTCAAAGGCGTAAGGGCCGTACAGATTAGATGGGACCCCGCAACTTGAAATGGATTGAGTATATAAGGACTTCTAACAGGAGATCTTAGATCCAGTGATATCTGTGGGAACCCCCAATTTTAACATCGACTATTTTTTAGGACTTACGCAACAGCTCTAATAAATACATTTTATTTTTGCAGTGTCATCCCCATCTATATCAGCTAAGAGTGATGTGCGAGATCGTATAACGAATTCGGCATCTTGATTCCGATCGAGTATATTCCAGGTGGAAACTACATTCTAGTTGAAAACAGTTTAACTACATTAACTACTCATCCAACTTTAAGACTGCCATAAATGCCTCTTGCGGTACTTCTACCGAACCCACTTGGCGCATGCGCTTCTTCCCTTTTTTCTGTTTTTCCAAAAGCTTTCGTTTGCGCGAAATATCCCCTCCATAACATTTGGCAATCACATTTTTACGCATGGCTTTGACCGTTTCTCGTGCAATAATCTTGGTGCCAATCGCTGCTTGAATGCTGACTTCAAACATATGGCGAGGAATCATTTCCTTGAGCTTCTTACACAGTACCTGACCCCGTTCATAGGCACTGTCTCTGTGCACAATAGCAGATAGTGCATCTACCTTTTCTCCGTGCAACAAGATATCGAGTTTCACAAGGTCTGCGGGAACAAATCGAGACAGTTCGTAGTCTAGGGAAGCATATCCTCGGGAAATGGTTTTTAGCTTGTCAAAAAAATCAAAAACAACCTCTGCCAAAGGCAACTCAAAGGAGAGCTCCACCCGATCGGCTGTAAGATATACCTGATTTTTAAATACCCCCCTCCGTTCCATACAAAGGGTGATGATACCTCCTACGAAGGCCGACTTTGTAATAATTTGTGCCAAAATCAATGGCTCTTCAATACGTTCAATGAGATTCGGGTCGGGCATCTCTGCAGGAGCTTGAATGTCCATCACGGCACCTTTTTTATCCACCACATGAAATTGTACCGAGGGCACCGTCGTGATAATGGCAACATTGAATTCCTTGTCCAACCGTTCTTGAATGATTTCCATATGCAACATGCCCAAGAATCCGCAACGAAACCCAAATCCCAAAGCGGCTGACGTTTCCGGCTCCCAAATCAGTGAAGCATCGTTGAGTTTTAGTTTCTCCATTGAATCTCTCAAGGCCTCGTAGGCTGTCGTATCTACTGGATAGATACCAGCAAAAACCATTGGCTTGACTTCTTCAAATCCTTTGAGCGGTTCTCCAAGGGCACATCCCCCTTTGCCTACATGGGTAATGGTATCCCCCACCTTTACCTCACGGGCTTGTTTGATGCCAGCTATCATATAGCCTACATTGCCTGCCTGAATAGAGGATTGTGGAATTTGTTTTAGTTTTAAGATACCAATTTCTTCTACTTTGTAATCCCGTTCTGTACGGAACAACCGCACCGTCTCCCCAGGTTTTAAGGTACCGTTAAAGACACGGAAATAAACCTCTACACCACGAAAAGTATTGTATACAGAATCAAAAATCATGGCTTGCAAAGGAGCCTCTGTCGAGCCTTTGGGAGATGGAATGCGCGTTACCACCGCTTGAAGGATTTCTTCAATGCCTAGTCCTTGTTTGGCACTGACCGCAAGGATCGCTTCTCTGGGGCAGCCTAGCAATTCTACGATTTGATCTTTAACTTCTTCTGGCATGGCCCCTGGTAAATCGATCTTATTCAATACAGGAATAATGGTCAAATCTTGTTCCAAAGCCAGGTAAAGATTGGAAATGGTTTGTGCCTCTACTCCTTGTGAAGCATCTACTACCAATAAAGCTCCTTCGCAAGCAGCAATTGACCTCGAAACTTCATAGGTAAAATCTACGTGTCCAGGTGTGTCAATTAAATTGAGGGTATAACGCTGTTCCAGATATACATACTCCATCTGTATGGCATGGCTTTTAATGGTGATCCCCCGTTCACGCTCCAAATCCATGTTGTCTAAGACTTGGTCTTTCTGCTCTCGTACGCCAATCGTTTGCGTTGCTTCTAGCAACCGATCGGCCAACGTACTCTTGCCATGGTCAATGTGGGCAATGATACAAAAGTTTCGAATCGTTTTCATTAACTTTAATTAGGTAAAACAGCTGTAGTTGCATGCAGGTTCTTGTGTATCCCACCATTGACCTACTAATTTTTTGTATTGGGGTTGGGAATAAAGCGCTGGTATGCTGCGATACTCCTTCGCTATGCTTAAAAATGCCTCAACCAGCACTGCGTTCTGAAAACACACTAAAGATCAGTTTGTACCATAGATGACGCGGTCCTAGAACAGACCGACGCCCTGGAATGGTGGTCCAGTTGATGCAACGGCCTCATACGATGTGCTTGTCATACAAGGTACGGAATTTTAAAAAAAAAGTGATATCTTTAACCTTAGTTTTGTGTATATTTGTAGCAAATAACCCATCATGAATCATTTAATAAAATATGTTGAGGCTATGTGTAACCCTCAACCAACGCACGAAATCCCTTCTTTTAAGGCTGGTGACACTGTCAATGTACACGTAAAAATTCAAGAGGGAAATAAGGTACGCATCCAACAGTTCCAAGGAACCGTCATTCAGCGCAAAAATAGGAATACAAGTGGAGAAACCTTTACCGTACGCAAAGTATCAAAGGAAATAGGCATAGAACGTATCTTTCCCTTATATGCGCCCAGTATTGAAAAAATAGAAGTAAAGAGCAGAGGTCGGGTACGACGGGCAAGGATCTATTATCTACGTGGCAAGCAGGGTAAAGCAGCACGCATCAAGGAATTGCGGTAACTACTGTTGCTCCAATGGATGGGCCCTTCTAGCGGGTAGCGGTATTCTTTTTGCTCAATAAAAATGTGTTTCGTATATTTATGTTGTTCTTTTTTTGAGGATTAACTGCTGTCGCTGTTTGCCTCCTTAGCTCAATTGGCAGAGCAACTGATTTGTAATCAGTAGGTTGCTGGTTCGATTCCGGCAGGGGGCACTCTTTTTAATTTAAACTAACTATGCTTGCGTACATGCATCCAAGTCAGATTTACCCATTCCTCTTTATTAGCGGATTAAAAGTACTTTTGTAAGAGGGCTTGCTGCTTCAACGCATAGCACACTTTCAGAACACAGTACTGGTTGAAGTATGGCATCAAAATGGCTAACCAAACAAGCTATGCAAGCGTGCTCATGTTTACTGCCCTCCTCGCATGGTATGCATCTAGTATGCAGTTCCATATCTTTGAAGTATTTCGTATGCACATAGCGCCCTAGGCACTGTGACGCACGAGGGTTTCATTTTTTAATTTGACAAAAGCAATGAATCTTCCAGAAACCTTACTCATTTTCGGTTCTTTTTTGCTCTTTATGAGTATTATCATTACCAAATTATCTACTCGATTGGGTATTCCAGCTTTGATTATCTTCCTGTTGGTAGGCATGGCTGCTGGTCACGAAAAGTTAGGGAATGTAGATTTCCACAACCCAGTAGCGGCCCAGTTGTTGGGAGCAATTACGCTAAGCCTCATCCTTTTTACAGGAGGGATAGAAACAGAATACAAACACATCCGTCCCATCTTATGGAACGGAATCCTGCTGGCAACAGTAGGTATTTTGATTACAACAGGTAGCGTAGGACTGTTCCTCTGGGGGATCACCAAGCTGTGGGGTGGAGAACTCCAATTCTCTTTACTGGAAGGCCTCTTAATGGGATCGATCGTTGCCTCCACAGATGCAGCAGCTGTATTTTCGATCATCCGATCTAAAAACATGCACCTCAAAGCCAACCTTAGTCCAATGTTGGAACTAGAATCAGGCAGCAACGATACCATGGCCTGGTTCTTAATGATTTTGTTTAAAACACTTTTAGTCAGTCAAAAAGCCATTAGTCCCCTGGCTGCCCTTTTCACATTTGTGCAAGAAATGGTGGTAGGAGGCATAGCTGGAATTGTGGTAGGTAAGTTAATGCTCTTATTACTCGACAAGCTAAGGCTTGCAAATCGGTCCCTGTATCCAGGATTGATGCTGGCAGTAGTTATCTTTACCTATTCTGCGACCCATTTTTTGCATGGAAATGCTTTTTTAGCCGTTTATCTTGCAGGATTGATTTTAGGAAACAAAACTTTCCCGTACAAAAAGAGCATCATTCAATTTTGCGAAGGTGTTTCTTGGTTGATGCAAATCATCATGTTTATCATGTTGGGGTTGTTGGTGTACCCTCATAAACTTATCCCCATAGCAGGTATTGGCATGTTGCTTTCCATTTTTTTAATGTTTATAGCCCGACCAGTCAGTGTATTTGCCTCCTTATTTTTTTCTAAGACCCTGGCTTTTAACCACAAAGTGTTTGTTTCTTGGGTTGGGCTTAGAGGCGCTGTTCCAATTGTTTTTGCTACCTATCCCCTACTAGACATAGCCAAAATTCCCAAAGCAGATGTAATCTATCATATTGTTTTCTTCGTGGTACTCACTTCTATTCTTTTTCAAGGGACCACATTGTCTCCTTTAGCCAAATGGCTTCAACTAGAAGAACCGGCAACCGATGCCCATTCACCCAGCATTCAATTAGCAGAAGAGGTCAATACGGAACTGATTGAATTGATCCTCCCCGACGATTCCCCTGTCATTGGCAAGAAAATCGTACAACTGAGCCTATCAGAAGATTCCTTAATCGTACTGATTAAAAGGCAAGGATCGTTCGTAATCCCAAGGGGAGATACGGTGCTTACGGCCAACGATTTGGTGATGATTATGGTAGAAAAAAAAGAGTCCATGGATGCCATCAAAGAACAATTTGGCATAGCACACTAATATCTATAAGTGAAAATCACACAAAATACTATATGACAAATCAATACGACCTTATCGTAATAGGAAGCGGTCCAGGAGGATATGTTGCTGCTATTCGAGCGGCACAACTAGGCATGCAGGTGGCTGTGGTAGAAAAGGAAGCATTGGGGGGAATTTGTTTGAATTGGGGATGCATTCCTACCAAGGCATTGATAAAAAGTGCACGTGTATTTCAATACATGAAACATGCTGCCGATTATGGCATTCGCCTAGCAGATGCTCAAGTGGATTTTCCAGCAATGATGCAACGGAGTAGAGCAGTTGCAGCCACCATGCACAAAGGCATTCAACATTTGTTTCAGAAAAACAACATTACTGTGTTGAAAGGATGGGGAAAGGTATTGGCGAATAAGACGGTGGAGCTAACGGACGAAACAGGGAATACCACCCTGTATCCTACCCAACATATTGTTCTTGCTACAGGTGCCAGAAGCCGTGCATTGCCTCATTTGCCCATCGATGGAACCCATGTGATAGGCTACAAGGAAGCCCTTTCGTTGCCTACCCAGCCCCAAACCATGACCATCGTGGGAGCAGGAGCGATTGGGTGTGAATTTGCTTATCTTTACAATGCAATAGGTACAAAGATTACGCTTATAGAATACATGCCTCGTTTGGTACCCCTGGAAGACGAAGATGTATCGAAGTACATGCTAAAGTCTCTTACCAAACAAGGAATAAAGGTTTATACTGGTTCAGAAGTAACACAAGTTCATATAAAAGGGGAACAAACTGAGGTGCAGCTCCGTACACAAACGGACACCTTATCCATCGAAAGTGAAATAGTACTATCTGCAGTAGGCATACAACCGAATTTAGAAAATATTGGTCTAGAAGAAAATGGCATTTTACTAGAAGAAGGAAAAATAGCAGTAGATGCCTACTATCAAACCAATTGCAAGGGCATATATGCAATCGGTGACATCGTAAAAGGTCCCGCTTTGGCCCACGTAGCATCGGCAGAGGGTATTGTTTGTGTAGAAAAAATAGCGGGTTTGAATCCAGAACCGTTGGATTACCACAATGTACCTTCCTGTACCTACACGCAACCAGAAATAGCTTCTGTAGGGTATACAGAAAGGGCTGCAAAAGAAGCTGGATACCAAATAAAAACAGGAATATTCCCTTTTTCCGCTTCTGGGAAAGCCCATGCTTCAGGCAACACCGAAGGATTTGTAAAGGTTGTTTTTGATGCCCAATATGGAGCGTGGCTGGGCGCCCACATGGTTGGCGAGACGGTTACAGAAACAATTGCAGAGGTGGTAGCAGCACGCAAATTAGAAACTACGGCACATGAAATACAAACAAGCATACACCCCCACCCGACCCTGTCGGAGGCCATTGTAGAAGCAGTAGCGTCCACCTATGGTGAATCAATTCATTTTTAACTGATATTAAACAATAATTTAAAAAAATTTGTATGACTAACCAAATATCTCGTATATTTAAAAAAGTGTAGTTGTAGTTCCCTAAACGTAAGCAAATCATGTGACTGCATGAGTACCATACCAACGTTCAGTAGGGATATCCCTACTGAAATTGCATCATTCATTCACTATCTAGTATGTTGCAAATCAGCACAAAAAAATAAAATATAAATACATACAAACAAGTATTACGTTTTTATTTCAAAAATATGCCTTATATAGGTTAAATAATATATCCAAGAATGTATGTTGCAATAGACAAGCGTCTAGTAACAGGTGCATAGTTACTAATATTCTAATGTTCTAAAAAATTTGCGTCCAGCATGGAGAAAACAGAATCACTACAAAGTAATCTAGAAGATGGCATAGTAACGATTACGCTTAAAAACGAGTCGAAATCGTTCAGTTTAACAGACAAAAGTCTAAATGAGCTTCGAAACGTTATTCAAAAGGTATACGACGACGATGCGATAGAAGGCGTAATCATTACAGGTGAAGGGGAAGAAATTTTTTCTTTGGGTACAGACGTATCCGAGTTGCTTAAGTTAAACGAATTGAATGCAAGGAAATTTGCTGAACATGGGCAAGAAGTCTTGGCTTTTATTGAAGATTGTCCCAAGCCCATTGTAGCGGCAGTGAATGGCTATGCCCTAGGCTCTGGCTTTGAGCTAGCGCTTGCCTGTCACTTTCGATTTGCTTCTGAGAATGCGGTTTTCGCTTTTCCAGAAGTTACATTTGGCGTAATACCTGGTTTTGGAGGTACACAACGTTTGACCCAATTGCTTGGGAAAACAAAAGCGTTAGAGTACTTAATGACAGGCAAACGCATCCATGCAGAAGATGCGGAACGCATGGGCGTTGTAACCGATGTGGTAAGTTACAAGGAAGAAATGCTTAAAAAAGCTAAAAAATGGCTTACAGCCATTGCGCATAATGCAGACTTGGCGTTGGGCATGTTGGTAACGTGCGTAAATGCAGCCGAAAATCCAGATGAAAATGGTTTTCAAACAGAGGCCAATGGGTTTGCTAATTGCTTCAAAGAGCCTGACCTAAAAGAAAAATTAATGAAAAAACTAGGGAACCAAACAGATACAGAACAAAAATAAGCTGCCCAAGTAGTAACATTTCCGTACAGGCAACCGCAACATACGCAGGTATATGAAAAAACAAACAAACAGATATAAATGTCTGGCCAATTTGTATAAACCGTTGCACCAGTATAGAAGAACTGTCTTTGCTGCTGTGTGGATGCTGACTGCTTGCCAAAAACATGATGCAGGTAACATAGCTTCTAACCCAAAAGCTTTGCATGAGGCAGCCCTAGATGCTGTAGAAAAAACAACGAGTATATCTTCCTGGCACACGCTTCCTGATAGTCTATCTCTGGTTCTAGTAGATAATCTGATTGCCAGCGAGTCTTACGAAAAGCTTATGGATTGGCATGCTGACTTAAAAAACGTACGGATGATAAATCCCAAGCGTTTTTTATAAAACTATGTGACCACCTAAGAGCGCTCGGCCCAATGATATGGCAGAAATTCACACCACAAATTTTAAGGCGCTGCTACCTTCCAGTGGATTGTATAGATGACTTTAAAGATAAAGTGGGTTGGGGGGAGATCTCCCAGCACCAAACCCTTTCAGAAAGGTTTATAGAGCAGTTTAAAGATAGAATACAGAGGTCTAAAGATCCACTGCCTTTCTGGAGAAGATCTCCTACAACCAAACCCATTCCGTAACGGGCAGGTAGCCTGGGTTCACCATATGTTGCCTAAGGCCTCTGTACTAAAACAATACGATTCTTTAACCCACTCCATGCATTGGACCCGCGCGAAGCAGCCCTTGGTCAAGCAGGATTTTCAATATGTTTTTTGATGATTAACGGATATTTTTTTGTAAACTTGAAATGGTGTAACCCCCATTCCGCACAAATTTTCTTTAAAAATTCATTAGATACATTTGTTAAATACAAATAATATCACTACATACAAAGCGTCAGCAAGGGTTGCATACCAAAAACAGCTTTGTATAATCTGTTATATAGATGTAAATCAAAACCTTATACTAAAGCTTCGCATAAGATGCGATTCATTTATAAAGGATGAAGGTAAAAACCAGGTCTTGTATTTGGTGCGTTATCCTGCATGGATAAGCCCATCACGCTACTGCTTAAATCCTATTTGGGAGCACTGCGACAGAATCCCTCTATTTGAAGGCTCTTGAAAAATATTTATTTTATTGAAAACCAATCAAATAATAAATGAAAAAGCTT
>DATGWI010000061.1:0-6677 GCA_035299565.1 Amoebophilaceae bacterium
TAGAATCCTTTCTGGCACCTTCAGATAAACCACCCCCAAAAATTCAATTACATATTTTACCGCCTTATAGCCCAAATCTAAATCCCATAGAGCGGGTATGGAAAGTCATGAACGAATATGCCCGAAACAATAAGGTCTTTACTACATTTAAATTGTTTCGAGAGGCTATTATGCATTTTTTTACCCATACTTGGGAGGAGATAAAGCCTAAAATGGATACCAGAATTAACGATAATTTTCAGATCCTAAATCCGGAATCTTGATTCCGATCGAGTATATTACCAACCTTATCGCGGCCTTTTTCCAGATCTTTGTCGCAAATATAACATATCTATAAACGTACGACCTTATCTTGGCGCACAAATGTCAGATAAACCTATGTATTTATGAGTAAAATGACTTACGCAACAGGTCTATTAAATAGCGTTTAATTTTTGCTAACTTTTCTGAGCTAGAAACCTTCGTTTTTCTCGGTTGATCTCTTTTTTATCAAAAAAAGTAACGGGAAAAATATGGTCTGTTTGTTCTAGGACGAGTGAATCAACATAATTGCTTTTTGGTTCCTTTTTTGATCCATGCCAACAAGGAACGCCCGCCCGGCGAGGGCAGGTGAACTAGGTGCGAGATCGTATAACGAATTCGGCATCTTGATTCCTATAGCGTATAAACCCTGCATAGAGGAAAAAGTTGTACAGTATCAAATCTTGCATGCAGCAAAAGGGGAAGGGGATGGATTACTGATTTCTACATGCCAAACAGGGAAAGCCCTTTTTTCAAATTATCCTATGCTTCTGTTTTTTCATATATGCATAAACAGGTAGCCCACTGACCAAAATGATACTCCATACCGTAACATGTAGCCAACTCATGGCCGATACAATCATCCATACCGAGAAGATTCCTGCAAACAAAGCTACCATACATGAACCAAAAGTTCTCTTTATGCTGTTGTTCCATAGAAGCTTTCCGTAAGCACAAACAGAAAGCAAGTAAAGCCATAAAAAAATAATTACAGAAACATCAATCAGATCCAACAATTGTTGTTTGAGGCTGCTGTTGAGGGTAAGCACCAGAAAGGGAATAATCCCTAAGGAAGATATGGCAATACTGTATTGTGGTGCACTGTAACGATTGGTTTTGGCAAAAAAAACTGGCAACATATTGGTTTTTCCTGCACTGGAAGCAATCTGTCCAGAGATGAAAATCCATGCATTCAGCGTCCCTAGACAAACCATAAATACAGCTGCACCAATGGCCAAATGCCACTGACCCCCTACCATTATTTGGGTTATTGCTACAAAAGGGGCGTCCATCTTCCGAAGGGCAGCAATAGGAATTACGCCCATCACGGCTACGCCAATGGCCATGTAAATAAGGGCTACCAGGCTGGTACCCCATACCAGTGCGCGAGAAATGGTTTGTGGATTTTTCACAGTTTCTACGGGCGTTGTTCCACTTTCTAGTCCAATAAAGCCCCAAAAGGCAATCAGCGTAGCATTGGAAAGTACCGAGTGAAAGGAAATATGTAAGGCAGCAACATCGCTGTTGAAATTGGACTTGTTGAAATAAAAGAAACATCCAATGGGCAATACGACCATGGGAATGATTTTAAGGAGCGATAGCACCATTTCGGCCTTTGCACTAACGTTAGAACCAAACAAATTTAAAGTCATAAAAATTAGGATGCATACAACTTCTAGTCCAAAAATCACCTCAGAACCAACCGATTGGCCTGTACAGGATGCTAGAATAGGTACTATGTATGAGCAGCCCGTTACAACGACCACCGTAGTGCTTACAAACGAAACAATCCAATAACACCATGTGGCAAAAAAACCCCACTTAAAACCAAAAACTTTGGCTATATAGATGTGTGGCCCCCCTACATCGGGGTAGTACATAGCCAAATTCCCAAATACCAAGGTCAATAAGATGGCACCAATGCCACTCAACAAACATCCAATCAAGGAAAATGGTCCATATTCTGCCAATGCTGCTGGAAGTATAAATACACCACTTCCAAGCTGAGAGCCTATCACAATAGCAGTTAGTGCGTAAAATCCAATTTGTCGTTTCATGTATATACTAAGGTGAAATGAAGATGCGGGATTAGCGGCCCTAGAACCGTTCCTTTTTCCTTCGTAATTTTGTTTGGATACACAAAAATAAAAAAATCAAGCACTGAGTGAAAAAGGGAGGTAGAAAGGGATGACGCGCTTTCTATGCACTGCTTTTTTCAAAGGCGTAAGGGCCGTACAGATTAGATGGGACCCCGCAACTTGAAATGGATTGAGTATAGATTTAGATTGTGTTGTTTTTTTTGAAAAAACAATGCGCTTTTGTAGCGCCTCCTTTATATATATATATGGTTTTTTAGCAAAGTACCCACCACGGCGGGATGGGAATAATTAAGTGGCCCTGTTCATGTTTTGGTTCATGGGCATTTAGGTTGTCCGTTATTGCAATGGCTTCGGTTTCGTAACGAAACCGAAGCCATTGCATACATTCGATTGGTTTCTAAAAAAGAACGACTTTACGTTCAGCAAGTATGGGTTTTTCCTAGAAGCTAAATTTGATGACTCCAAAGGGCTTGTGGTCCATACCCTCTGATGATGGAGCCTCTTCTACCTTTTCTTCTCTTTTGAAAGCCCACCCTCCAGAGAAACTCAAGTGCTTGTTCAAGTTATAGGTAAGCTTTGGAATGAGGTTAAAGGCATACCTAAAAGCCGAACCTGGTTTTTGTGTATCTTCTAGGGTACCAAGATAAGATCCTGCTACTGAAAGGGTCCACTCTTTTGTGGCACAAAATTCTACAGTAGCACCTGCTCCTAAGGCTTTGATGTTGGTCAGGCTGTCTGTCTGAGCATCGGTATAATAAACGGCACTCATTTCCTTGCGTTGTCCATCTGCTTGAATGCTGCCAAGGCCTGAAATATAGTCACCCAAACCATCAACAAAACAACCCTGTACAGCCAAGGTAACCTTCTTAGGGACTACCTTATACTGCCCCCCCAGGTTGGCGCCATAGGTAAAATGCTGTTTTATAGGTAAATCTTCTGATCTCAAAGTTGGATCAGTAGAATGGGTATAATATGCAAGGCGCCCCAATCCACTTAATACAACATGCAGCTCATCGGTTACTGCCCCTAAGCTTAGCCCTACGGTCGGTATATTGTTCCTAGCCTTAAAAGTCCTTTGGGTATCCTTGGTATCGTCTATCTGGTTGACCACTGATTTTTGTTTTGTATCCTCTGGATTGTTCCCTGCTGCTGGCGCTACATAGTTTTTATCAAACCGCCCCAGCTTCAACTCAACTGGGCTTTCTAGCGCATAGCCAAATTTAAATTGTTCGTCATAGAATGTATTTTCAAACTTTAGTTGGAGCACATTTGCAACAGGAGTTACCAACAGCGCAGGGTTGGCCTTTTCAAATTCAAAAATACTACCACCATACCCAATGGTTACAAACTTTGCAAGCATTGCCTTTGCTGCTTTAAGTTTTATTTCTTTGCGGTCAAACAACATAGCAACCTGAATTTTCGCATCGTGTTCGTAAAGTGCCTCTGGTATTATAGTTTTAAAACCCAAGATAGCTTTTACATCGTTATGGGGTGACCATCGTCCTTCTTTAATTAGAACATTAGGAGTCATAACAACATCACCACCTATATGCACAACAGCAGGTTCGCTATCTTCTTCTTTTTCTTCTGAATCGATTTCTTGTTTTATAGACCATTCTTCTTTTTTTTCTAGGACGAAACGATCTTCGTCAGCCTTCGCATGGGTAGGAAGCTTTGTTATGGTATTTACAACAAACAACCCAAGTAATGTAATTTTAACTTTCATAGGAATCTAATTGTGTATGTGTAAAATACTTGTTGAAACAACGGTACTACAAACAAGGCCTACATCCGAAAACTTGGAAAATGCCTTCCAACATAGACCTTCTATGATATGAGCCGGCTTAATGTATAAAGCCGAGCAACTAAAGCAATGCTACGGAATAGAATTTATAAAAACAACTTTTTACGGGAATTAGGATGCCATTGCGTCAAAAAAACAATACAAAAATGCACAATAAGGGGGTAAAATATGCTTACAGAGTTGGAGGCCGTAAGCTATGCGCGTTCGGCATGAAGGTGCTGCATTGTGGGTCTTACGATTGGATAGGGAGTAAGGTCTGTTGCAAACTCAAAGTTAAGTTAAGTCAAATCCAACAACTCGGGGGCTTCCTGCTGGATGTATACATCCGTAATGGTATGTAGGGTATTTTCAGGAATCATTTCTTTGGTTTTGAGGAAAGAAGCTTTTTTTTGTCCAAGGTGCAACAATAGACCCACTTGAACGTAGGCCGCATGCTGGTTGTAGACGATGTTTTCTGCTTGATCGGAAAATTGTTTAAACCGTTGCCGTTCTAGAGACAGCCGGGTTGAAAAGGAAACCAACCTGGTCAGTGGTTTTTCGTACCGAATGCCTCCGTTCCAAGCCATCGTCTGATGCAGATACGACCCAAAGGTAAATGTCTTATATAGGTTGTTTCCGAAATGATACACCCAAAAAAAGCGTAAGTCCAGCAAAAATTTGTGTCGCTCTGTATGCAATAGATACCATCCCCCCTTCGCCAACCATCTTCCTTGAAAAAACCATTTTTGAGGTAGTTTGTATATTGTATCTGGCATGGATGTGTCGTCGTGTTTCAATTGGGCAATGCGGTTGCATACAATTTCTTTACCAATCCCCACTACGAGTTTGTTCCAAAAGGTATATTCTCCTACCAAGGTAATGGGCCATGCTGCTCCTCTTCCCTGGAAAGAAGTTTGGTAGTTGGTACCATGTGCCACACGATGCAATTGTTTCGTATCCAACCCCGCTACGGGAGTAACTGCGTAATGAAACCAATTTGGTTGGTATACATTGTTTGTTTTGCTGACCAGGTAATGATCTTTTCCCTCTCGAACCAACAGCCGCATGTCTTGCAGTTTATTTTCGTAAAATGTGACTCCCGTTCCCAATGCAATTTCAAAGGAGGCATGCTTCCATATATTTTTTTTGCTTGGCGTTGTGCCTTTGCGCATGGTGGGGATGACTGTGTGAACACCCAGCAATTCTTCCAATAAACCCTCTTGAATAATATCCTCTGTCAAATTAGGGTTGGGCGGCAATAGAGATGCTGCTTGAACAGTGGAAAGAGAGGTGTTATTTATCTGGGTGTCGGTTTGTTGCAAATACGGTAAAAGTGTTACAATGTGCCATTCTTGTTTTGTTGCATCGTATGCACAGAAACATACATAAAGCTTACGATCTATGGTTGGGTCTAGCTCTTTTGTTTGGTGGTATCTTTGTACGATAGCAAATGTGTGAACCGGAACCCAATGCTGGACAACAGGGTCGTATGCGTATAAATCTTTGATTGCATCGTATGCATCTAAGATGCCTACGGATTTTCCTTGCTTAAAGAGGGATCTTCCTCCCGAAACCATACCCGTTCCTGGAGTGTTTCCCTTCTGATTATGAATAGAAAGACTTCTTTCTAAAAGAATCTCTTTGCATACACATTTCCCTTTCTCACAGCTGCGTTGTGCTGTTGATGCAACCGTTTTGGTTGGTTTCGAGTTATTTTCTTGCAGAGGGTCCATTTTTTCCGATACTTTTGCTACCACTTTCTTCTTGGCAGGCTGGTCAGTGGATGGGTCTACAGGAGTTGCGTTTTTTTCTTCTGAATCAACGACTGGAGGACGCTTCTTGGCACCGATTTTTTCTGGGTTCTGCTGTGTCCAGGGAGATTTTTTTTTTTGCTTCTGTGAAGTTTGTTCCGATTCGGTTAATGTATCAGGGTTTCCCCCTTTTTTTAGGGGATACTTATTGCACAATTCTTTTATTTTTTGTAAAATTGTTTTTGAATTTTGTTCCTCTCGTGTATTGGTTTTTTTTGCATGAACTACGTAAGTAGGTGCTAAAGAAAGCAAAACGGTTAGAAGCAACCATAAAAATAGCTTGTTGCCCGTGTGGGCTACGGTGTGCGTAGGCATAGGCAAATCTTCCTCTTGTTCTTGTGTATAGGCTTGATCTGTAGGCATGATGTATATCTCTATTCTTAATTTTTGTTGGTATCAACCAACACCCAAAAGGAAAGCTAGAACGCAATGCATTTGGGAGCGGATCAGTCAGTTGGTTTAATAATGCCTCCATGAACGTGTTTTTGCTTACACGTCCTTCTTATTTTAAGGTAAGTATACTATGTGAATTAACCAAGTCTTTTATGTATAGGCAGTCTTATTTTCTGCATTTCTGTTAAGAGAAGAAAAAAGTAGTAAGCAGTGAAAAGCTTGGGAAAGAGGTGAAAAAATATCATGGGCATACGCTTGAGCAGCCATCCAGTGCCGCAACGGTTTTGCCTACTGTGCATAGGTTGTTCCTGTTTGCTCTGTCCAGCTGGAGGTTTCTAACTGACATTTGTGCGCCAAGATAAGGTCGTACGTTTATAGATATGTTATATTTGCGACAAAGATCTGGAAAAAGGCCGCGATAAGGTTGGTAATATACTCAATCGGAATGAAGATGCCTTTTCAGACTCCCTAAAAATTCGTAACATTGTGGCATGAGTACTTGGTTATCTACCGAAGAACTCCGGTTGCTGGAGCTTCGTCATAAAACAGAACGAGATAAGCGGATCGCTG
>DATGWI010000062.1:0-9504 GCA_035299565.1 Amoebophilaceae bacterium
GAAAGCGCGTCATCCCTTTCTACCTCCCTTTTTCACTCAGTGCTTGATTTTTTTATTTTTGTGTATCCAAACAAAATTACGAAGGAAAAAGGAACGGTTCTAGGGCCGCTAATCCCGCATCTTCATTTCACTTTAGTATATTTTCATTTGCATGCATCCAATAGATTATATCGCGCTTTGCTTCTTTGTCTGGGGAGCCTACCGCGGATTCAAACAAGGGCTCGTTCGAGAGTTGGTTGCTTCTCTGCTTCTTTTCTTTGGCTGTACAAAAGGCATCGCACTGTTCCGGTTTTTGTTGCCAATGGTAGCACATAAATGGCCCAACTTTGATGCCTATGTTCCGATTGCATTAGCGTTTCTGTTGTTTTTGGTAGGGGGATGTCTGCTTGTTTTGGTAACCAAATTGATACACAAACTGGTCCGAATTTCATTTCTAGGTATCTTTGATGCTGTATTGGGTGCCTGTATAGGCGTCGGAAAAATTGCCTATTGCATAAGCTTCTTATTGTATGTGTATCCATATACCGGCCTTACCTTCCTATCACGTATTGATCCAGCCGATAGTGTTGTCTTAACACATATAAAGCCCTTGTTTCCTACCCTTGTGGAATGCATATTTGATCTCGCTTGTACCCCAGATGTTTCTACGGTAGCAGCATAAGAACGCACCCTGTAATGCTGCTCCTACCTATTGAAGCTCTTTGAGGATTTATATAATCTAAAATATTGATTTCCTCTTGTATCTATATAAAAGCATCCCAAAAAAGGACCGCTGAGCAAGCACCAAAAACCTGTAGCTTTTTGCCATGCTATTTCCATACTAGTGCCTACCTGAAACGAGGAACCTGTATAGCTTTTTTAAAATGCCTTTTTTTCAGTACCTTTACTTAAATTTTATCAAAAGGCCATTGTGAAGTAGTTAGCCAAACAAGTAGGGACACGGCACGGCTTCAAAGGAGCTGTCCTTTGTTTATAGGCAAATTTTTTTGTGTGTGCGGGAAGTCTTTCATTCGTCATGCAACCCGTACCTTCTTCTTACTTTTTTTTCAGCAAACCAGGTACCTTGTCTAAGAAAGCCACTAGTCTTTGATGGGATTTTGGTTTACCCAATACAACCAGTACTTCGACTAAGTCTGGTCCTGCTGTGGCACCGGTAAGCGCCATGCGCAACAACGGTAAAATGCTGCCCATTGGAATCGATTGGTTGTTACATGCCTCTTGAAGCAGTTGCTTAAGAGTCCCTTGGTTCCATTCTGGAAACGTAGCAAGCGCGCTCGCAACAAAAGACAACGCCTCTTGGGTTTGTGGGTTCCACTTTTTTTGTATGTATGTCACATCGTAATGGAGCGGAGGAAAGAAAACAAACCTACCTTCTAACCAAAAATCTTTGGGAAACGTAACCCGCTCTTTGATCCGTTCGCAGATGTTGATCGCCTCTGCTTCAGTGCAAGGAACCCCTTCTTTGCCTGCTTCTGCTATAAAATAGCGTGCCCAAGCAACGGGCCCTTCTTTTTTGATATGTTGTTGGTTGAACCACTTGGCTTTTGCTATATCGAAGTGAACGCCTGATTTGCCTAGCCGTTCCAACGAAAAAGCTTCGATGAGTTCCTGCTTGGTAAATACCTCTTGGTTGGTTCCGGGATTCCATCCCAACAAAGCAAGAAAGTTTAACAATGCTTCTGGCAAATACCCCTGTTCTCTAAATCCTTCGTTTACAGTAAGTTCTGGTGTATGCCACGCAATTGGAAAGACAGGAAAGCCATATTGGTCGGCATGGCGTTTGCTTAACTTGCCACTCCCATTGGGCGCTAACAACAAGGGCAGGTGTACAAACTGAGGGATGCGATCGGCCCAGCCTAAGTATCGATACAGCAATAGATGAATGGGCGTAGAGGGCAGCCATTCTTCTCCCCGGATCACGTGTGTGATCTGCATCAGGTAATCGTCTACAACATTTGCAAAATGGTACGTGGGTATGCCATCGGACTTCATCAATATCTTGTCGTCCAATACAGAGGAATCGACTTTTACCCAGCCCCGTACTGCATCCTGAAAACGGATCGTTTCCTTGTGGGGCACTTTGAGCCGGACTACATAAGGCTTTCCAGAAGCAATCCAGGCTTCGGTTTGTTCTTTGGGGAGGGTAAGCGCATTTTTCATCCACCCGCGGCTAACCGCATTGTACTGGGGATTCGGGACCCTTGCCGCTTTAAGCCGTTCACGCATGGCTTCTAGCTCTTCGGGCGTATCAAATGCATAATAGGCATGCCCTGCTTCTAGCAACGGCTTTAGGTGGTTCTGATACAACGCAGTCCGTTTCGATTGTTTGTAGGGCCCCAGGGCACCACCTTGTTCTGGACCTTCGTCTGGAACGATGCCTAGCCAACGCAAGCTATCCAAAATGTACGTTTCTGCACCTGGCACAAAGCGTTTTTGATCGGTATCTTCTATGCGCAATATGAAACGCCCCCCATATTTTTTAGCTAGGAGGTAGTTATAGAGCACAGTTCTTGCACTGCCGATATGCAATGCTCCTGTAGGACTGGGAGCAAAACGAACGTTTACAGAATGATGCATGTTGTACGTAAAGATGGTTGTTGGGTTTGTTGCGAAAAGAAAGGTTATAATCTGGCCAAAACGGTGATACCACCTTTTACCTTAGTACCAACGGCCACTTGAATATCTGCATCTACTGGTAGATATACTTCCGCCCTGGAACCAAATTTGATGAATCCACACTTTTGGCCTTGTTCTACTTCCTCGCCTTCTTTAAAATAAAACTTGACACGACGCGCCATAAACCCCGCTATTTGTCTAAAAAGTATTTTTATGCCTTCTTCATTTTCCAGCACAATCGTAGTACGTTCGTTGTGGGTGCTCGCCTTAGGATGGAACGCTAGGAAATATTTTCCTGGGTGGTATTTAAAGAATACGATCCTACCGCTCATAGGAAAGCGATTCACATGTACGTTAAAAGGAGACATAAAAATGCTGATCCGAATGCGTTCTTCTTGCAAGTACTCCCCTTCGTATACCCGTTGAATGCTCAGAACTTTGCCATCTGCTGGGCCTAATATATACTGATCTTGTGTATGAATAATACGATAGGGATCTCTAAAAAAATAAAGGAGCCATAGATAAAAAGCACCACTTACCACGATAAATCCCATCGATTGGTGGAAGGTACCCTCCGTTTTTTTGTGAAAAAAGTAGTATATGAGTACCAAAACACATGGTGTCCACATCAAAATACCTTTTCCTTCTTTGTGTATCTTCATTATTGACGTATAAGGTTACAATGTACGGAACTTGATTTTAGTGGCTTAATCTGCATAAAGAAATGATTTCCAGAAATGCAACAACAACAGGTATGGTGAATAAGAGGCTGTCTACTCTATCCAACAATCCTCCATGGCCTGGAATCCTTTCGCTGGAATTTTTAGCATCAACACTTCTTTTTAAGAACGAAGCAACCAAATCTCCATAGGTGCCTGTAAGCATCGTAATGACAGCAATACCCACCCACTGCCAGGTAGGTAGAATAGTAAAAAACGATGCAACAACATAGCTGGAAATAAGTGCCGTACAGGCTCCACCGAACCAACCTTCCCATGTTTTTTTGGGAGAAATGCGCTTAAATAGGTTTGTTCTTCCGATGGTAGATCCTACTAAATAAGCACCTACATCTTGCCCCCAGACAATCAGCAACAAGCCAAGAATCAATTCATAGGAATAAGGACCTTTAAAAAAGGCCAAATAATGCAGTATGCCAAATGGAACGGCAATGTAAACAATGCCTAAAAAAGTAACAGCTATGTCTCCAAACGGATTGGAATGACTCCGTCTATAAAGTGCCAGAATGTATGTCAATAAAGCAAGGGGAATGCATAGGTAGGGTACCATAGGGGAAAAATGCTCTTGTAAATAATATGAAAACGTTATTGTATAGAACAACAAGCCAAGCCAGACCCCATATTCCCGCATAGGGGAAAAATTTGCCCGTTTAAGCAGCTTGTAAAATTCCAACATAGAGAGCATCAACACGTAAAAAAAAAGCAAAAAATAGGTCCAATAAGACCAAAATAATGCAAAGACAATAACGGGTGTAAAGAGCACCACAGAAACCAAACGTTGTACAAAATTAGTTTGTTTCGTATGCATAAATCATGTTTTTTTTGTGTTGTATTTGTACTGCTGTAGCCCTAGGCTTGCATACGTTATGCGTGTGCAAATGGCTAAAACCCTGAACTTCAATTTAAGGGTTTCTTGGTAAAAAACCTTAAAACACCTGCTTTTCGTATTTTATGTTGTGTAAATCATGCCTAAAATTCCAATGGGCTAATATACCATATCTGATTCAAGTTGCAGGTTCTCATCTCGTCCGTACTGTCCTTGCGCCTTTGAAAAAAGGAGTGCATAGAAAGCGTGCCATCGCTTTCCACCTTCTTTTTTCCATCAGCGGTTGATTTTTCTATTTTTGTGTATCCAAAAAAGTACGAAGGAGGAAGGACCGGTTGTAGGGGCGTAATCCGGCAACTTGATTCCTATAGAGTATATTGCATATTTTTTTTATATCTTAATGGGACAAAAGGAGATGGGTAGTCACAACCAAATTACCCTTCTCTTTTATTTAAGCTTGTCGCTTTCCTTCTATGAAGGATGGTATTGTTGGAGATTTATAATGGTACTTATACAAGTCATGTCGGGTACAATTATACCGTACCACTTCCATTAAATAGGGATCCAGTTCCCTTAAATCCACATGCTGCACCAATTGGGTCATTTAAATGGCGTAATGAACTATCCCCAAAATGTCCTATTCAATAATTGGGTCACCATCAATTAATTAAAAGGCATAGAATGGGGATTTAAGGGAAATAACTTTGGTTATAATTTTGTACTCTTCGTAAAATACAATAACAATGCATGCAGGAAAAATGCACGATACATTACCGCACGTCCAAGATCATTATGGTTTTAATCGAGTAGAAGTATTGGGTGCCAGGACGCATAACCTAAAAAACATTGATCTTTCTTTTCCACGCAACAAACTGGTGGTGCTTACAGGTGTAAGTGGCAGTGGAAAGTCTTCATTGGCATTTGATACCATTCATGCAGAAGGGCAACGAAGGTATCGAGAAAGCTTTAGTGCCTATGCACGTACATTCTTAGGAAGCTTAACAAGGCCCGAGGTGGATAAAATCAATGGATTAAGCCCTGTCATTGCCATTGAGCAAAAGACAACTACCCGCAATGCACGTTCGACGGTAGGCACTACGACCGAAATTTACGATTTTATGCGGTTGCTTTTTGCCCGTATAGCCGATGCCTATTCCTATATTACTGGAGCTAAAATGGTAGCTCAAAATGAATCCCAAATTTTAGAAAATATATTGGACTCTTTTTCGGGACAATATATTACCATCATGGCACCTTTGGTGCGGGGCAGAAAAGGGCAATACAGGGCTTTGTTGGAACGGTTGGAGCGTATGGGATTTACCAAAGTGAAGGTAGATGGCGTGGTTGTAGCATTAGAAGATCTCCCCCCCTTGGAACAGCATAAAAAACACGACCTATACCTGGTTATAGACCATCTCCTGGTAAACAAAAAAGAGCCAGAGCGTATGCAAAATGCCTTGCAATTGGGTCTAAAGCAAGGCAAAGGAACCATAGTGGTTACAGACGCGCAACAAAACGAACATAGTTTCTCTACCTATTTAATGGATGTAGCTAGCGGTATTGCGTATGCCGCACCAGAACCCAATCTTTTTTCTTTCAACACACCATATGGGGCATGTCCCACCTGCACTGGGTTGGGAGAAATCACCAAAATAGATGTAGATAGCTTGGTCCCAGACAAGAACCTCAGCATCAAAGAGGGTGCTATTGTTCCCTTGGGAGCATACAAAGAGACGTTGCTTTTCAAAAAAATTGAAGCTATTTTAAAATTCTATCGACATCGACTGTCCGACCCAGTTGCTTTGTTGCCTAAAAACGTGTTAAACTTGTTGTTGCTAGGGAATGTAGTCAAGCACCCAGTTGGTTCTGTTGCTCCTTTGCTAGAGCCTTTTGAAGGGATTGTTGCAGCATTGATCAAACAAAATGAGAAAGAGGCTGCCAAACACAGACACACAGAAGTCTCCTTTGAATATACAACACGCTGTCCTGATTGTGCAGGTACGCGCTTAAATAAAATGGCTCTTTCTTTTAAAATCAACGAGAAGAGCATTGCTGACTTAAGTGCCATGCATCTCCTAGAATTGCAAAAGTGGTTTGCTTTACTCCCAAATGTGCTCAATCAGAAGCAACAAGTCATTAGCCATGAGCTTCTAAAAGAAATCGACAAACGCCTGCTTTTTTTGCTGGATGTAGGGTTGCATTACCTCCAGCTCAATAGAAGTCTACATTCTTTATCAGGGGGAGAAGCGCAACGCATTCGATTGGCTACTCAAATAAGCACCCAATTGTTGGGTGTACTCTATATTCTAGACGAGCCTAGTATTGGGTTGCACCAACGCGACAATGCACGGTTGATCACTTCTTTAAAAGCACTTAGAGACATTGGAAATACGGTTTTGGTGGTGGAACATGATTCAGAAATAATGCTTGAGGCTGACTATCTGATTGAAATAGGTCCCCAAGCTGGACTGCATGGAGGCACTGTGGTAGCCTCTGGTACTTTAAACGAATTTTTGGCAAAGCCCAGCGTTACGGCTGATTTCTTGACCCAGAAAAGATCCTTTTGCAAGCCGCAGCAGCGTAGACAAGGCAATGGCAATACGATAACCATTTCTGGATGTACGGGCAATAACTTGAAAAATGCCACGCTAACCATTCCCTTGGGTCGTATGGTTTGTGTAACCGGAGTTTCGGGCAGTGGAAAATCTTCATTGATCCATAAGACTTTGTTACCCATACTTAAGAAGAAGCTCTACCACAGTTGTGTCGTTCCGTTACCCTACAAAGAAGCAATTGGTCTGGACAACATCAACAAAGTCATTGAAGTAAGCCAAGCACCTATCGGCAGATCTCCCCGCTCCAATCCAAGTACCTATACGGGGATGTTTACAGACATTCGAAACTTTTTTTCCTTGTTACCAGAAGCTAAAATTCGGGGATACAAACCTAGTAGGTTTTCTTTCAACCTCAAAGAAGGACGTTGTATGTCCTGTGAAGGGGCAGGCTTGAAGCGCATTGAAATGGGTTTTCTTCCAGAAGTATATATTCCGTGTGAGACGTGCAAAGGCAAACGCTACAGTCGGGAGACCCTTGACATACAGTACAAAGGCAAGTCAATTGCTGATGTATTGGACATGACGGTGGCCGATGCCTTGGATTTTTTTGTTGCGCATCCTTCAATATACACCAAGCTGCATGCTTTGGCACAAGTGGGACTGGGTTATATTACCTTAGGTCAACACGCTACTACCCTATCGGGAGGAGAAGCACAACGCATTAAGCTGGCAGCCGAATTGTCCAAAAAAAGTACTGGTGATACGCTATATATACTAGATGAACCTAGTACAGGGCTTCATTTCCAAGACGTGGCAGAGCTGTTGCATGTGTTGCACACGTTGGTAGACCAAGGAAACACGGTGCTAGTTATAGAGCACAACTTAGACATCATCAAAGTGGCGGACTACATCATTGATGTGGGTCCAGAAGGTGGTGCAGAGGGAGGCACTATTGTTGCTGTGGGAACTCCAGAAGAGGTGTCATGTGTACCTGAAGGCTATACCGGACATTTTCTACAAAAAGCATTGACGCAATAAGACATGAGCGTTTCTTGTCACACTTAACGCATACCCATGAGGGATATTTTTGTTCCGATAGCAATTTGCATGCGCATGTACAAATATGCTCGATCGGAATCAAGATGCCGAATTCGTTATACGATTTGGCATCTAGTTCACCTGCCCTCGCCGGGTGGGCGTTCCTTTTTTCCATGGATCAAAAAAATAACCAAAAAAATCTAGCGCTGATGGAAAAAAAGAGGTGGAAAGCATTTGGAAAAGACGGGAAAATCAAAGAAGGCGCAAGGTCAGTACGGACCAGATGGGAATCCGCATCTTGAAGTAGATACAGTATATTCAGCTACAAAACTATTGCCAAACGTTTGAATCGTTTGTTGGTACAAACCATGCTTTATTTATGCACCTTTTATACAACCATCCACTCCAAGATTTGAACAGTTTTCGTTTGCCTGCCTGTGCCAAACAGTATGTCTGCTTTCAAACTGTAAAAGATATAGAAGATTTTTGTGCTGCTGTCAGGTTGTCCAAAATGGATTTTTACATTTTAGGTGGAGGAAGCAATACCTTATTTGTACAGGATACTCCTTCCTGTATTTTACAGGCTGCTTTGCAAGGGATTGAAGTGATTCAAGAATCTATGCACTGCATTTTGATACAAGCTGGTGCTGGAGTAGCATGGGATAAACTTGTTTCATTTTGTGTTGCAAGAGGGTATGCTGGGATTGAAAATTTGTCCGGGATTCCTGGAACCGTAGGTGCAGCTCCCATTCAGAATATAGGTGCATATGGCGTGGAACTTAAAGATGTTCTATACCAAGTGGAGGCCATTGAACTGTGTAGTGGAAGAAGCAGGGTGTTTTCGGCAAAAGAATGTGCATTTGAATACAGAAACAGTATTTTTAAAACAGATTTGCACAACAAATATTTTCTAACAAGTGTGGTACTTACTTTGCAAAAAAAAACCAAATTTCGTATTGAATACGAAGGAATTATGGAAAAATTAGACGCCATGCAGGTACAAAAACCCTCCCTGCAAGCAGTAAGAGATGCTGTTGTCGCGGTGCGACAACAAAAGTTGCCCGATCCTGCTGTGTTGGGAAATGCAGGTAGTTTTTTTAAAAATCCATTGATAAACAAAGAAAAATACAATAAATTAAAAAGAAAACATCCCAACCTAGTTGCTTTTCCTACTGAAAAGGAGTCTATGACAAAGCTGTCGGCTGCTTGGCTTATAGCAGAAACAGGATTTAAGGGATTTCGCGCAGGAAAGGTAGGCGTATCACCTACACATGCACTGGTATTGGTACAGTATGGTGGTGCTACGGGCCAAGAAGTTTGGTCCCTTGCCTTACATATTCAAGAAAAGGTAAAGGCAAAATGGAACATTGACTTAGAACCAGAAATCACCATAGTCTAAGTAGGAATCCGTCGATTTAAAGAGGCAACCCACTGGTTGGTTTTTTTAGAGGGCAGCCTCCTGCTCAAATAAAAAAAGATGTCTACTCGATCGGAATCAAGATGCCGAATTCGTTATACGATTTGGCACCTAGTTCACCTGCCCTCGCCGGGCGGGTGTTACTTTTTTGCATGGATCAAAAAAGTAACCAAAAAGTTTTTGCGTACTTTAGAGGAAAAATATCCCAAAGCATCTAAAATACACGTCATAGCAGATGGAGCAGGTAGCCATTGTAGCAAAACAGTTAATTTGTTTCTCAATAAGCCCAACGAGGTGAATCGGGCTTATTTAGAG
>DATGWI010000063.1:0-1652 GCA_035299565.1 Amoebophilaceae bacterium
ATTGCATGCAATCTTGACATAAGTACTGCAAAGCATCATAGTATTGCAATGCATCCATACTTCAAAACATCTGTATCTCTGGAATAAATTAGTTTCAGCTGAAATCTCTGTTGTTTTCGTGCTTTTCAGCCAAAAGTAGGGGTACCATGTGTCAATCATCAATAGATGTTGGTAAAAGTATTGGTCACCTACTGACCATTGGCATGCTATAGGAGGCTTTGGACCCTGTATAGAAAATCATTGCAAAAAGGGTACTTTTTGACATAGAAATAATTTTTATAATTTTTTTCCCTGATACAATTAAAAGATGGATACTCTAATTTGGTCTGGAGAACACGAATACACATGAGAAAAATATGAGAAAATTTTTCGTGAAGAGCTACAGCGAGCTGGATGCATATTGAGCCTCAAAAAGGGTCATATTTGCATATGCATAATATTAGGTATACCATTATTTTTCGAATATTTTTTGTAGGATCATCCATTGACCATGAACACATGAAAGTGCCAAAATCGTCCAAAAACATCGAAAATGACACTCAAATCGACCACAGCGATTTGGTTTTGGAGATATGATGAAGTTGACCTCTGGACCATATGCAAAACATGCAAAAACAGTGAAAAATGGGCAAAAGTGCACTTTTTGAAGGAAAATGTGAATTTTCGAAAGTTTGCAAAAGTGAGAGAAGTGCATGAATTACCACTTATTAGACACTTAAACACTTGCCAACTCTGTTTTTGGAGGAGTTAGCTCATAACTCATATGTAAGTCAGACATCATATATCACTCAAACATAGGTCCTCCAATGCAGCTGTCAACATGTGCATGAAGCCAGTTGGTATCCAACTCATCGATAGTTTACTGATATGCATTGCCAACTCTTTCACTATCTATGGTGTTGCACCACTATATATGTTAACAACAATGCTTACGATGTTGAAAACTTCGACCTTAGTGGATTCAAATCCTTGCTCTTAAGATAGGAGAAGAGCAATTCTATCGGAGCCATCTTAAACTAGTAAGGACCTAAGTACATCATTGGTATATTCAATGCAGACAACTTCTCTCGCACTTTTAGAGCTCTGTGATATGGAGCATTGTCAATCATAATAACAGTATGCCCTCTCCAATGTTTGTCAATACTATTGAGATGATAGCATAGCTTAACCATAAATAGGATGAAGGTATCACCATTTGTCTTACCCTAATTGATTGTATAGTATAGCTCACCACGATTGCTTATACCTGCAATGATGTTAATAGAACTTAACCTTCTTGAACTTGTCACCTTGTTATGACAACCTCTAACTATCCAACCTCGCTTACGTGGATAAGTTTCTCGCAATACACTCTCATCAATGTTGATGATACGTTTATTGTCACTTAGTAGAGATATGTATTGCATTGCAGCATATTGACGCTATAACTTGGCATTATCATTGTTTTAGTATGCACCTATAGGCTTGATCTATCTGTAAGTAACATCCAGTTCATTCCGGAGATAACTATTAATCATAGACTTGGTAACATGCAGCTAGCAGTAACTTTGCAAATCTTTCTATATGTCAGCTACTGATACTGCAGACTCTTCAGTAGCTAAGAATCATTCTATACGATCGCGTGCTCTCTGATGCAACTTGATGAACTATCC
>DATGWI010000064.1:0-7116 GCA_035299565.1 Amoebophilaceae bacterium
AAAACAAGAAATGTGCAGCATGCCACCGACAGACCAGCTCGCTGATTTCAGTTTACAGATGCGGAATATCCATAATACGAACAACACATTTGTCCAAAGTCCAGACCAGGGCAATCCATATAGAAAGTGCGCTGGGTTGTAGCGCGGGCCTGTCCATTTAAGTGTGTAAATGTTTTAGGTTTTATACCCGCTTTGGTGTGCTGTTTTATGAAGACACTATCTAGAAAATGATACTGCCGATCAAAAATCTTTTTCATTGTAGATATTTCAGGGCCGACTATTTATTCTTTATTTGGTTTTCAATAATATAAATAACTTTCAAAGGTCTTCAAATAAAATAAGGAGATGCGCTCACACACAGCACGCCCAAATAGGACTTAAGGAGTAGCGTGATAGGCTTATCTATTCAGGATAAAGCATCGCATACAAGACCTTATTTTTACCTTAATCCTTTATAAACGAATCGCATCTTATGCGAAGCTTTAGCATAAGATTTTGATTTATTGGTATTATGTATTATAAATAGTTGGTTGAGTGCTTATTGTTACATAGATTCTTATACTGTGTGATTTTACTTGAATGTCCCATAACTAACTGTATACAATACATATGAACTTTATCCCTTAAAGATTATTGGGTCTTTCACAAACACTATTTGTATACTTCTTTGCGATGTTTGATTGCAACAATGGTTACTACAAATTCTTCAACGGATATGCGGTAGATAATGCGATAGTCACTTACACGAAGACGTCTGTGGCCTTTTAGGCTATAGGATAAAGGCTTTCCAAAATTAATAGGATCAACTATGAAACGTTCCTAAATAGCCTTAACAATAATTTTTTTAGCGTTTTTTGATAGGGCTGGTATATCAATAGTAACTACTTCCTCATGGTAAAGAATCGTATATTTTAATGCCATGCTTCTTCATGACTGTACGTTTTAGAATGGTTCTGTTCTCTTTTTAAAGCAATACTTGACAATAGAAAGTCCTCCCTTTTTTCAAGAGCCTCCATAGTTAATTCTCTAACCAAACTAGAGACCGACTTCTGTTCCTGATGTGCTAATTCAGAGATAATACCAGCAACCGATGCGTCAAAGGTTACATTGATCCTTGGCTTTTTATTAGACATACTAGACCTGTTGCGTAAGTCATTTTACTCATAAATACATAGGTTTATGGAAAATTTGGAAAATACCTGAAAATATGGCTTCATATAAGAACTTCTAACAGGAGATCTTAGATCCAGTGATATCTGGAGACCCCCAATTTTAACATCGACTATTTTTTAGGACTTACGCAACAGCTCTATTTTAGTATATCTTACAGGTAGACACAGATGAACGCGTAGAAACAAAGTTAGCAACGATTAATCCAGTATTAAAAGCATTAGCCATGTCGCCAGCACAAAGATTGAAACAAGAAGGAGAAAAATGAGGTGTCTTAAAAGGTAGCCTACAAATTGCCAAAGAAATGCTCAAGGAACACGAGCCCATTGAGAAAATCGTCCGGTATACAGGCCTATCGCAAGAGGAGATACGGAAGATCAGCTTCTGAATATGCGTCTCTTTTATTTGAGGAGGGATCTGTCTTCTAATAAGGGGCTAAAGACTAATTTACATACTTCAATGGACAGACGCTGTTCTGGACCCTACAAATTCCTCAGCATAAGCGTGTGCTGCAAAAGCTCTAATTTCATTGGGAATCTCATGCATGCAAGAATCCGCTCCCCAATGTTACAACCGACGGTTCTGATGGTAAGCAATGAAACAGGTAGCAGGAATAACAATGCCTGCACTGATGCAGGTACGCAAGGTAGGCCACTCTTGAAAAAACAAGTACCCACATCCAATGGAAACAACCAACTCCATGTATCGAAAGGGCGCTAATGCACCCGCATCTGCTAATTGAAAGGCCTTTAATACAAAATAAAGAATCAAGTTGCTTCCAATCCCCAACAGGGTCATAATGCCCAATTGTGGCGCTGTAGGCATTTGCCATTGATACCAGACGCAAGAAAGCATGCACAAACCGGCAAATACGTTGGAAAAAAACAACATCGATAAGATGGATTCTTGGATAACGTATTTCTTGTTGATGATGTCTAATGAAGCAAAAACAATCGTGGCCAACAAACAAGCCAACGCTGGTCTATTGCAGGTAACTCGCGTAGGGCTCACCACCAAAACAATGCCTATGAAAGCCAAGACAGTGGCTGCCCATATGGGCCAAGGAACCTGTTCTTTCAACAACAATCTTGCTAAAATGAGGACAAAAATAGGATTGGCAAATCCAATGACCGTTACCGTGCTCATCTCCACTTTCGTTAATCCATAGGCATACAATCCCATCGCTAAGCACAAAAAGAGCCCTCGGAAAAAATGAAGCCATGGTCGTTGCGTTGTCCATGATTGGTTTTTTGTACATCCTACTAGCGGCAGCAAGACCAGACTACCAAGCGCAAAACGGAAAAAACAAATTTGCATAAAAGAAAGCCCCGTCGCTAGGTATTTCATAGCCACATCGTTCAAGCAACTGAACAGCATGCTCATAAACAACCAATAAAGCGCTTGTAGATGGTTTTTTTTTAAAAAATACATGATGTGTTGAATGAATCGACAATATATTTAGACGCGTTCCGATTGTTGTTGTAAGAAGCGTTCTGCATCCAAGGCAGCCATGCAGCCGGTTCCTGCTGCTGTTACAGCTTGCCTGTAGTAGGGATCTTGAATGTCTCCTGCTGCGAATACCCCCAATACATTGGTTTGGGTAGTGCCGGGCGTTACTTGAATGTAGCCTTGCGGATCTGTCGCAACATAGGGCAAAAAAGGAGCAGAATTTGGTTGATGGCCTATGGCTACAAAGAGACCCGTAGCAGGTATGCGGGTTGTCTGTTGCGTTGCTGTATGTAGGACTTCAATGGCTTCTACAGCCGACTCACCTATAATTTCCTTGACTTCGGTATGAAACCAGATTTGAATGTTTGCTGTGTTCAATACGCGTTGTTGCATGATTTTCGAAGCACGAAGGTGCCCTTTCCGTACCAAAAGATGTACATGCTTACAGAGCTTGGCTAAATACAGGGATTCTTCTGCTGCTGTATCGCCTCCGCCTACCACCGCCACGGTTTCGTTCTTGAAAAAAAATCCATCGCAAACCGCGCAAGCCGAAACGCCTCGACCATATAATTTTTTTTCGGAAGGCAATCCCAGCCATTTGGCTGATGCGCCAGCGGCAATAACCACAGTTTGTGCCCTTTGTTCTTCCCCATTGTCTAAAATTAATAAACGTGGATAGACAGAAAAATCTACTTTTTTAACCACGCCTTCTTTTACAACTGTTCCGAAACGTTCGGCTTGTTCCTTAAAATCATCCATCATGGCCAGTCCCTGTACGCCGTTGCGGTACCCAGGATAGTTTTCCACTTCTCCTGTAATGGTTAGCTGGCCCCCTGGCTGAGGTCCTTGATACAAAATGGGTTTTAGGCCTGCTCGGGCAGCATAAATAGCCGCTGTATAGCCAGCTGGTCCTCCTCCAATAATTACGATTTGTGCGGTTTGTTGTTCCACGTTTGACAATTTTTAGCAGGTTTGTTTTTATTAAAATGTATGGGGACAGTCTGTCTTCCATCACGCAGGCATGCATGCAACGTATTGCGTGCGGCGGTGCATATTTTTGTAAAGAAAATCATTTCGATGCAAAAAAACAAAGATTTTCCTTTGAAACGATCATGGAGCATATTTCCATCGGATTCAAGTTGACGGACACCTCATATAGGTCATACTTCCCTCGCGCTTTTTTATATTTCATACTCTTTTTCAATGGATTTACACCTATTTTTTTTCAATCAGCAGTTGATTTTTCTATTTTGTGTATCCAAAAAAAAGTACGGAGAAAGAAAGACCATGTTGTAGAAGCACAATCTGGCAGCTTGATTCCGATCGCGTATAGATACTGGATTTTAGCGTTTTCCATCTGTATGTAACAAAGCCAAATGGGTTTTGAATTTCAAGAAAAAATAAACTACATTTGAGACGTATGATCCGCTGCTCGAATGGGGTAACTTGAGGGCCAACATCACGCATAGGTATTTTTCCCAACCAGTCCAACAATATGAAGAAATATATTCCGAATTTTTTATCCATTTTAAACTTGGTTTCTGGAACCATAGGTGTTGTTTTAGCCCTCAATGGCAAACCCATAACAGCCGCTTGTGCCATTTTTACAGGAGCTATTTTTGATTTCTTAGATGGGTTTTTGGCCAGGCTGTTGCGTGCACAATCGCTCCTAGGCAAGCAATTGGACTCACTAGCCGACCTCATTACCTTTGGCTATGTACCAGCAGGAATTATGTATGTACTTATCAAGCAGTACGAAGCGTGTCCCTATCGACCCTACGCTGCCCTATGTATGGTGGTTTTTTCTGCGCTTAGACTTGCTAAGTTTAACATAGACCCCACACAAACCCAGCGATTCGCAGGACTGCCTACCCCAGCCAATGCCCTGTTTGTAGCCACCCTTCCGATGCTGTTGGAACGCAATACAAATCCTTGGTTGACACATCTGTTGACACAGCCCCTGGTGCTGACCATATTAACGCTTGTACTCTCCTTTTTATTGGTTTCCAGATTTTCTTTTATAGCATTCAAATTTCAAGGAAGTTCGTTGCAGAAAAACAAAGTACGGTATGGTTTGGTATTGTTTTTTGTTCTTTTTGTATCTCTGTTCAAAACAGAAGGGCTTTTTGCAAGCATATGGTTATATCTGATTTTGTCTCTAGTTATTGGGCTGTGCTGTAGCAACAAATCCTGAATCGTTCTATATCGTCTTTTTTTTGAGGATTGCCCCGCTTTTATAGACACAACCTTCTGTTTTGTTCTCAACTATCTGGCATAGTGAAAGACTACATTGGGTGCGCCATACTCCTTCGAATGCATATGCTACTTGGATAGGTTTCTGCTGCGACCCCAATAGATTGCTGCAAGCGATCTAAGGCATTAAGCAGCCGTTGCAATCATATATTTTTAACAAAACAATTGAACAAATGGAATTATTTGAACAATTTGGTCAAATACAAGAAAAAATAAAAGACCTTCAAAGGCAACTGGCCCAACTAAATGTAACCAAAGAAACAGGAGCCGGCCTAGTCAAGGCAACAGTAAATGGAAACAAACAACTGTTGTCTATTTCAATAGACGAGGTGTTGTTGCATCCAAAAGACCGCGTCATGCTACAAGACTTAATCGTGGCTGCTGTAAATGCAGCATTAGAAGAAGTAGATCAACATACACAAGAAGCAATCCAAAAAAACGCCATCAATTTGTAAGGAGCGTTATATGATCCATTCGAAATCGGAAGTAGCTATTGTTGTACTGAACTTCAATGGAATTGCATTGTTAAAACGATTCTTACCGACTGTCGTTCAGTATAGCAAAAATCATACCATATTCTTGGTAGACAATGCCTCTACGGACGCTTCTGTGTCCTATGTACAGACCCATTTTCCCTCCATAAAATGCATTGTACATGAGGAAAACCATGGTGTTTCCAAAGGATACAATCTTGCCTTAGAACAAATCCATGCTACCTACTATGTGTTGCTGAACAACGATGTATTGGTTACCCAGCATTGGTTGCAGGATATGCTCTTTTTAATGGAGGAGGATAAGTCCATTGCCCTATGTCAACCCAAGATCTGCTCCTTGGTAGCGCCCAATTGGTTTGAATATGCTGGTGCAGCAGGTGGCTTCATAGATGCCCGAGGCTATCCTTTTTGTAGAGGAAGGATTTTTAACAACCTTGAACAAGACACGGGACAATACAACGACAAACGTGCCATATTCTGGGCCAGTGGCGCATGCCTACTGGTACGTGCCAGAGTATTTCATGCATTGGGTGGGTTTGATCCGCTTTTTTTTGCGCACTTCGATGAAATTGACCTTTGTTGGCGGGCACACCTTTTTAATTGGAAGGTGTACTATTGCGGAAGCAGCACCGTATACCACTTGGGCGGAGGTTCTTTACCATATACCCATACCTACAAGACCTATCTAAACTTCAGGAACAGAGCCTTAATGTTGCATAAATATCATTCCTTTTTTTTCTGTACCTGTATGGAACGGTTTTTTTGGGATGTATTGGCAGCATTTCGCATGTGCCTTTTGGGAAAATTTGCACATGGTTGGGCCATTATCAAGGCGCAACTGGATTTCTTTAAGCTACGTAAGCAATGCAAAACGTATTATATGCATCGTTTTTATCTCCTACCAACTGTCTATACAGGGAATATGGTTATAGATTTTTTTATCAAAAAAAAGAGACGATTTTCTGAACTGCTTCCCAAACGATTTACCTAGAAGGCTAGCAAGCGTGGAATCGCTTTATATACTAGACCTGTTGCGTAAGTCCGATGTGTAGCAAATGATTCAGGAAGTATAAGCGGTTCTAGGGTTTTTTCTATGTTTTATGCCACCCTTTCTCTGAGTGCAACAGCATGATTAAGGTTCACTAGCCCAGTCACGATGCTCAACTTAAGTGCATATCTTTTCCGTTTGTTGCGGTACCGGTTACCAATAATTTTACATACTTTTATAGAGCCTACTATTGAAATTGCATTTAAGATAGCGCAGGCATTATTGGATGTAAGTCTTGATTTTCTGATGGGTAATACCTCAATAATTCCAACAGACAAAAGAATATTAAGCAGATTGGAGAATATTACGGCCCTGCCAAGAAACAAGCAAGAGGAGCTTTTTAATGTGATTGATACCTATTTAAGAGACTTCAACACTAGCAAAGCATATAAAGAATGATGTGCTGAAAATCAAATTTAATGATTAGAGCTGTTGCGTAAGTCCTAAAAAATAGTCGATGTTAAAATTGGGGGTCTCCAGATATCACTGGATCTAAGATCTCCTGTTAGAAGTCCTTATATGAAGCCATATTTTCAGGTATTTTCCAACCTTTCCATAAACCTATACTCGATCGGAATCAAGATTCCGGATTTAGGATCTGAAAATTATCGTTAATTCTGGTATCCATTTTAGGCTTTATCTCCTCCCAAGTATGGGTAAAAAAATGCATAATAGCCTCTCGAAACAATTTAAATGTAGGAA
>DATGWI010000065.1:0-3048 GCA_035299565.1 Amoebophilaceae bacterium
TAGCATCGTGACTGGGCTAGTGAACCTTAATCATGCTGTTCCACTCAGGGAAAGGGTGGCATAAAACATAGAAAAAAACCTAGAACCGCTTATACTTACTGAATCATTTGCTACACATCGGACTTACGCAACAGGTCTATTCTACTAATAAATCTTCCAATAGTTTCCTTTCTGCTTCTGTTAAGGTTCGTTTATGTGGCAGTGTTTTAGTCCCTTCTACAACTACTTTTGTGCCTTCTGGTAATCCCCCATCTTTAATAAAATCATGTTTCCCCATGCCACCTGGTCTAGAATTTTGAGGTTTTGGCACATCCATTTTTACCCTATCTGGATTAATATCTATTTTAGTACCATCCTTAAATTCAATGTTATAAGCCTTTCCTGCACCAGCATTTCGTTCTCGAGGGGTAATTTTTTTCACCTCTTTACCAAATACAGTTTCTGCTTTTTTAGTTGCTTTAGCAACTTGTTCAGGAGTTGAAAAGGGTTTTATTTTAACGGAAGGACCTGTTTTAGGAATTCCCCCCTGTTTACTGCAAAGTCCTTATAGGATACAGCAGCTTAAGGCAGTTTGAGGCCTTGCTCATACCAGCCGATCCCGGTGGGCCTACCACCATGTCCTGTATGGCATTGCATGCATTCATGGCACACTGATACCTATGGAAAGACTGTCAAGCCGAGAAACATCGCGTATGCAATAACCTTTAATCTGACATTCTGCACAAAATCCGTAAACAATTGACGAACAACGCTTTATTTTAGAAAAAAATCACTGGAAGAAAAATAATAAATAGCTGTAAATCAATTAGTTATTATTTTTATGCGGAATATCGGTTTAATCGTCTTTCGTTTCTTGCAATAACTTTTCTATATCTTGCCTAGCAAGGGATTGTGTATCTGTATGTGTACTACCCATAGTAGGCGCTATATGTATAATATGTTTCACTTTGCCCAATCCAATGCCAAGATGTTGTGCTAACTTTAAGGCAAAAGAAATGACATTGTTTTTACATTCATTTTCTATTTCTTTTTTTGTAGTATCTAGGGAAAGTTCAACGATAATTACAAAACCATCTTCCGTCATTTTATCCAAGTAGAGAGAAGTTTTGTCGGTTTTTATGAATGGTTGGCGTTTGATAATGCCACGTACGCCCCGTATAAATTGAGGCAAAATGCCCAATGGAAGGTCGTAACCCAGCGGGATTTCTAGTGAAATCATGCGCATGCTTCTTTTTCCAAAATTGTCGATAAAGGCATCCGCTAGTTTTGCATTGGGTATATAAACCAAAGACCCTTCTCTGGTACGTAGCAGGGTAGCCCTCAATCCAATCTCTTCTACCTTCCCCCGGATGGTGCCAGCAGCAATATCGTCTCCAACACTAAAAGGCCGATCCATGATGATCATAAATGAACCAAACAAATTTTTAATGATGTCCTGCGATGCCAATCCAAGTCCCAGTGTACTAAAAGAAAGCACTTGCACTATAGATTCGGTAGCAAATCCAAAATTGTCGACAATGTTAATGATACCATAGAAGATAATGAAGATTTTAAACATCATGCTATAGAGCGGGAGCATGTGTATCGTAAATTTATTTTCTTGGTAGGTGATTTTGATTTTTTCCTGGATAACCCCTACGCATTCAAATCCTAGGCACATGCATAAGAAAGAAGTTGATGCTTCTAGAAATCGGTTCACAAGCGTTTCCAATTGCTCAAAGTGCAGCATCGGCAATACCACCCTTAACAGCCAGATGGCTATGAGCATAAACAGCAACCGCTCTATCGAAAATGGTTTCCTTTGTGAGCCTTTTACAAACTTATAAATGACGAATTTAAAAAAATAGGGCATGGCTTTGTGAAGCAACCAGATCATTACGATAAGACTTGCAAGTATTATATATTGCCAAATTGCAAGATCTAGAACCATCTTTTTGCAAAATGCTTTGGGCAAAAAATAGTAACAAAGCTTGTGCAATTTTATGGGTGTATATTTTTTAAGCATAAAATCAACTGTCTCTTTACTATATCGCCATTCCCTTCCATTTTTGACCAAATAGACATAAGGTAGCTTTTTAGTAATCGTATACCGATGTGCGTTAAACGCAGAATCTACGTAATTGGGATCCTGTGGTATGGATTGGGTTTGTACTCCCTTGATTGCAAGCAACCTTTTTAATTGAACGGCCATCTTTTTGCTGCGCTCAGGGTCCATTTCGCCATCCACGAATAACATATATACTTTTTTTACATTAGACTTGTTCTCAGGGTTTAAAAGCATAAAATGAGTCTGGACAGTAGCATAAGGCGAACTTAAATCTACTGTAGATTTTCCGCTGTTAATCTGCCTACTATTTGTGGCATCGGCTGCTAGGGGTGCACACAGTACCAGTGCTACGATCAAGCATACTATGGCATATACATTCCCACAAAGAGATGTAGGTTTCTTCGAATGAGATAAATGTAGTCGTTGTATCATACAAATTGAGTATTCTTGCTGTTTGTGTTGTAGTATGCTTGAACAAGTTAAGCAATAACTTTTTTATATACAAAAAGTCTGTTAATCAGCAATATAAAAAAATAAATGTTCTTGTTGTTTGCATGGTGGTATTTTTTAATTAATAATTTTTTATGTAAAAAAGCAAGCAATCATCGCTTTATACTCGATCGAAGTCAAGTTGTCTGCTTGGTAGTTCTTAGAAAAGAAAATTAGATTCATAATTAGTCGGATCTGAAGTGTTTTCTATTTATTTATAAATCAATATAAAAATGATTAATCAGTAGACCTGTGGCGTAAGTAGCTTATAGTTAGGTAGTAAGGAGAAAAAGGGTTAAAATAGGGGGAAAAGTAAGGTAAAACCCAACCCCCTATGACACTAACCTATAAAAAATTGGGATTGCTAATCAAAAAAATAGATTTTCTAAAAGTAAAAAGTGCTAAAGTAATTTCAACCATGCGTTTAGACTTAGAATAGCCCTCGGTTTTTCGTCTAAAACGGCATAAATAGTGACGAAAAGTAGCATTCATACTTTCAATAGCTTGTGTAT
>DATGWI010000066.1:0-3865 GCA_035299565.1 Amoebophilaceae bacterium
AATTGGGGGTTTCCAGATATCACTTGATCTAAGATCTCCTGTTAGAAGTCCTTATATGAAGCCATATTTTCAGGTATTTTCTAAACTTTCCATAAACCTATGTATTTATGAGTAAAATGACTTACGCAACAGGTCTAATAGCTTGTGTATATTGCTTGCCAACGACATGCTTACGTTTGGGTAAAATGCCCCGATAAGCTGACCATTTGTCTGTAAAAACAGTTCTAGGACGCAAGTTTTTTATCAAAGAACAGATGCTTCTGGCTGCTTCTTGAGTTCGTTTACCACAAAAAATGGCAAGTATTGGTTTTGTTTTTCTGCATATAGCAACCCATATCCATAGCTTATTTCGTTTTTTTTAACGTAGTCCCAAAACTCATCTAGTTGAATTTGTGCAACCGACTTAAGGTCTGTATGTCGCCACAAAGCGCCTGTTTCAAAAAGTTTCTCTCCCATTGAACGGATCCATTTTAACACCGTTACATTACTGACTCCTAAAATACGTCCTATAGACCTAAAGCCAAGTCCTTCAAGATAGCGTTTTAATGCTTCAAATCTTTTCTCTACGCCATAAGCCCTCCCTTTGCCTAGCGTCCAATTACAGTTGCAATCTTTGCAGTTATAACGCTGAAAGCCAACTTGATATACATTTTTGCGACAGTTCGTTCCTTGACAATATTTACATTCCATCTTATTTTCTCTGTTTAAATTAAAACAGCAATATAAGAAGATATCTACTAATTACTAGCAATCCCAAAAAAGGATGGATCAGTTGCAACAAACTCATGGCCAACAGACCGATAAAGAGTTGTACCATAAACCCGCTTGTAGCGTAAAACGTATTGAAAAAGAAAGCTAAAACCTCTTTCAGATGGCACATCGTCGGATGCTACTTCTTGCAGATTGGGGGTGGGTTCGATCAATAATACAATGCCTGCTTTGGTTGTTTGTGTGCTGTTTGGACCCATCCATCCTTCTAGAAATTCGTGTATGGAATACACAATCCGTCCATGAGCTGGGTCTGCTACCCATACCTTGTCCTTTTTAATCTTGTATACCAACACAAAATTTTTTTTTTGCCAAAATACAATGGCAGGTAGTGGTGCTTCTGCGGACAGCTTTTGAAAGTTTATTTTTACGCCTAGTGTGCGAAAACCTAGTTGCTCTGTGGTCGTACTAAGGTAGTGCAGGGAACTCACTTCACGTGTTGTGGTTTCGGAAAGTGTGCGCAGTTTTTGCAGCGATACGGTGCGACCATAGTACTTGGAAATCATGCGCAAACAAGTAGGCCAACAATCCATTGCATCAGGTTATTTGTAAAAAGGGAAGGTAGACATAAAAACGCTACATAAATAGACCTGTTGCGTAAGTCATTTTACTCATAAATACATAGGTTTATGGAAAGTTTAGAAAATACCTGAAAATATGGCTTCATATAAGGACTTCTAACAGGAGATCTTAGATCAAGTGATATCTGGAAACCCTAATTTTAACATCGACTATTTTTTAGGACTTACGCAACAGGTCTAATGAGTGAACAAAGCATACGTGATGGTTGTTCGTACCTTCGAGTACGATGCACGTAGCATTAAAGGCAGCCATAGCTGTTTATGCTTTGTTACAAATATACTACATGTGATTCAAGTTTCGGGTTCCCATCTGGTCTGTACTTTCCGTGCTCCTTATTTTCTTTTAACTTTGCCAAATGCGTTCCACCCTCCTTGTTTCAATCAGCGCTAGATTTTTGGTCCGTTTGTATCAAGGCAAAAATATCAAAATCAAGCGCATGCATACGCTGCACTACAATAAAACTAAAAGTAAGGAATTCTTTGGATATTCCATGGCTGAAATCCAGCGCAATCTCTTTCATGCCAGCTGTCTAAAAAATAGGTGCGCTTATTCAGGCATGGAAAAACAAAGGTAATGGATGGGCAAACCCTGAGCCAGGAATCGTTTTTCGTAAGCAGTTTGAATGCTGCGCTGTAGCATAGCTGTATCAGAGCCAGTAGCAGCATATACATCCGTGGTCTGTTCCAACAGACAGAGCCCTTGTTGCTGGAGTAGCTCCAGGGTATAGGAAAACAACAGCGCACTATCGGTTTTTAGATGCACCTTACCTCCTTTTGTAAGGATGGATTGGTATAGAGCCAGGAAACGTGGGCTTGTAAGCCGTCGTTTTATGTCTCTATTTTTGGGTCTAGGATCTGGAAAAGGAATCCAAATTTCCGCGACTTCACTGGGTGCAAAAAAGTGCATCAATTGTTCTACTGGTGCCCGTAAAAAAGAGACATTGGTCAGCTGCGTTGCACCAGCTTCTTTGGCACCTTTCCACAAACGGTCTCCTTTGATGTCGATACCTATAACATTGTGTTCAGGAAATAACCTGGCCAACCCGATGGTGTAGGCACCATGGCCACATCCTATCTCTAGGGTAATGGGTTGCTTGGTAGGAAAAAAGCATGCGTTCCATTTTCCTTTAAGGGTGGTATAAAGGGGTTTTTCAGGTTCAATAAGCGCATCCAATAATTTATTTTCTTGAAATCGCTTTTGTTTTTGCCTCATACCGAGAGAGAGGGGTGTAAAGTGGTTAGAACGGTACACTCCGTTTCACCAACTGCAACCGTATGTTCAAAATGTGCAGAGGTTTTTCCATCCCTAGTGACAACGGTCCAACCATCGCGCAACGTTTTAACCGCAGCATGTCCTAGGTTCAATATAGGCTCTACGGCCAAAACCATACCCGACTTGAGCAAAGGTCCTTCGTTTGGATGACCATAATTAGGAATAGTAGGCGGTTCATGTAGCTTGGTACCCACACCATGTCCCCCTAGTTCTTTTACAATATTTAAATTGTGCCGTGTTGCATATTTCCCTATGGCGTTAGAAACATTAGAAAGGTGCACACCGGCCTTAATTACCTTGAGTCCTTCCCACAACGCTTGCTCTGTATGGGTTAGGAGAAACTTGTTTTCGTCCGAAACCTTACCTACGGGATAGGTCCAGGCGCTATCTCCAATGTATCCTTTGTAACGTACCCCTATATCAACGCTTATAATATCTCCTTCTTTCAACAAGCGACTAGTGGGTATGCCATGTACTACAGACTCATTCACAGAAATACAAGTGGCGTTTGGGAATCCATGGTACCCTTTAAAGACAGGCTCTGCCGCATGGCTACAGATGATTTCTTCTACCATAGCATCCAGGGCTAGTCCACTTATTCCCGGCTGGATGGTTTCTTTTAGGGCTGCATGACAGAGTGCCACAATGTGTCCAGCTTGCTGCAACAATTCTAATTCCTTACTGGTACGAATGTTTATGCGCATGGTAGGTAGCTAGGCCAACTCAATAGAATGTAAAAAAACAAAAACAGTAGCAATGAAAGTACATCGTTCCTGAAAATTGCTCAACCATGATGTCATTTTGGCCGAAAGAGCGATGCAACGAAGTGTTTTTAGTGAAGTGGAGAATATCGGATTCGAACCGATGACCCCTTGCTTGCAAAGCAAGTGCTCTAACCAGCTGAGCTAATCCCCCAATATGATACAAATATAGTAGTATTGTTCGAATAAATCAAACCAATCGACTGCTTCCAGTTGCAGATGCTAAAGTAAAATGAAGATGCGGGATGGAAGATCTAGTATAAATATTTGATTTTTAATTTCATTTTACACTTTTGCAAGAACTAAAATCTGGCCACTTGCTTCCGATCGAGTATAGACATATAAAGGATTAAGGTAAAAACAAGGTCTTGTATTTGATGCGTTATCCTGCATGAATAAGCCTATCACGCTACTACTTAATTCCTATTTGGGAGCAATGCGACAGGATCCCCATATTTGAAGACTCTTTAAAAATATTTTTT
>DATGWI010000067.1:0-2405 GCA_035299565.1 Amoebophilaceae bacterium
CGAGAAAATAAGGCTCAGGAGGTCCAATAATAGCGTTTTGATGCCTTCTTGTATGGTTCTGCTTATTTGTTCGACCATTTGGCTTTTGCCTTTTTAGTATATGCGAGCCCCAGTCAAAAAGGCAAAAGCCAAATGGTCGAACAAATAAGCAGAACCATACAAGAAGGCATCAAAACGCTATTATTGGACCTCCTGAGCCTTATTTTCGCGTCTATAAGTCAAAATGATAAACTTGTTTTCCCACATGTTTTAAGGATTATAGGCCAGAACATATATAAAACATCATCAAGCAAGACCCCCTGGATAGAGACCCACACCAGCCTTGAGAAGAATTAGAGGGGTGATATGATAGGGAGATAGGTGGAAGTGCCTGAAAAAACTTTCTCCACATATACAATTTCCCAAATATATAGGGTAATAGGTAAAATCTAAAATTTACTTTAATCATATATATTTATCCAAAAACGTTTTCTCTGATTTTCATCGATTTGGGTCAAAAATCGACCCTTCAGATGTCTCCCTTCCCTGTGTCACAACGAACCGCCGACCATACCAATCTCTAAGTCGCTCCGTCAAGGCTCTAAATTCAAAAGTCGCTTTTTTCTCGCAAGAGGACGACTGGTCGTCCAAGTGGACCCCCTGGAGGATCGGGGCATTGGTTGAACTCCATGCTGGTGGGGGGGTATGGGTTTTGCTTTCGAAATGGCAAAAAGAGGGGGTTTGCTTCCGGGTTGCATATCGACTTGACTCTGTTTTTTTGAGGGGTTATAATATAGCGTCGTGGTTTTTTAACTTTCCACTTTTTTTTTCAGAACCTTCTCCAGCTTGTTCTGCCAATCTGGCACCGCAGTTAGTCCTTGGTATGAGAGTAACTCTCCGTTTCGTGTCGACCTTTGTTGTGGCTTGTCGGCATGTTCGATATCCAGGGATTTTTTTGGGTGGAAATGGCACTCGAGTTCGAGGGGTTCTGATAATGGGAAGCAAATGGGATGGTAATGGCTTGTAGAGACGAGGGAATTGAGCTTGTTTGGGGTCCATTTGATCACTTCCTGTCTTTTGTCTTCGTTATAATCGATGAAAAAGTTTACAAAAAATATCAAAAAATTCCCAAACTTCCCGAAGTGATGGAGCAAAACCAAACCCTGCACGAAGCAACACTCCTCAAACCACTAAAACAAGTTTTTCTTCCGGGTTGCATATTTTTTTTAGACTCTGTGGCTGGAGGGTCCAAAAAATAGCGTGGTGGTTTTTTAACTTTTGACTTTTTTTGCTATACTTAAGAGGAGTAGTGAATTTTGAAAAAAAGTCAACTTCTCAGCTGTAGTGCTACACAAAGCAAGTAAGCTAGTAGTCTGGTGTAGGCATCGCCTACAAGGCCAGATGAGGGCTGAAAGCATGTGTACCCTCCAAGAATCGATGATGGACTGTACTCATGGGCCTAGTACAGGGCGCAAGCCCCAAGAATAGGTGATGAGGCAGCACGTCGTATATCGAGTACAGAGGCTTCAGCTGCTGAATGCGACTTCCCTCGGCATAGCAATTGCTATAGCCATACAGGGCCTAGGACACTACCACTCTGAAGATATTTACGGCCTGTAGACATGAAATTAAGTTTTCAGGTCTAAGGTTTACCCTTGATAGAGCACTCTAACGAGCACTCTAGACTAGGAGAAGTGTTGTATCTCTACCTTTACGGTATAGTATGCAATAAAACTTGACGTAGTGAGCAGACAGTTTTAGTTGTAAATGTCTAAAAGTGATCTGTCCTACTCAAAGGATACCTTTTTCCAGAGGTCCTTAGCTATTCTATAGCTATAACTCTGTCAGAGGAAGGCTTCCAGCTGATGCAGGTAGTAACACATATGGCTTGGATCATGCTTCGCCTTCGGGCTTAGAGATCCGCATAAAGTCAGCAATGTATTGCTATTTGTTAGTAAACTTTTACCATTGCAGGGTTTACCCCGCAAATGTAGTAATCTGGTTGATCCTGCCAGTAGTCATATGCTTGTCTCAAAGATTAAGCCATGCATGTGTAAGTATAAGTATTATACGGCGAAACTGCGAATGGCTCATTAAAACAGTTATGATTTATTTGATAATCGAAAGTTACATGGATAACCGTGACAAATTACAGCTAATACATGCAGTCAGACCTGGTCCAAGGGTCGTAATTATTAGTACCAAACCAATTCCGCGAGGAATGTGTTGAATCATAGTAATCGAACGAATCGCAGGTATATGCGATAAATCATTCAAGTTTCTGCCCTATCAGCTTTGGATGGTAGTGTATTGGACTACCATGGCAGTCACGGGTAACGGAGAATTAGGGTTCGATTCCGGAGAGGGAGCCTGAGAAACGGCTACCACATCTACGGAAGGCAGCAGGCGCGAAAATTGCCCAATCC
>DATGWI010000068.1:0-11997 GCA_035299565.1 Amoebophilaceae bacterium
GCAACTACCCAAGTAAACGGTACTACTCAGGTCGGGAGCACGAACAAGACTGATGTATTTAACATACCGCACTCGCCAAATCACCCGAACACGCTATCCCCCAATCCGGGACATAGACCATCAACATAGAGGGTACCAACAGTACATGTCCTCATGTTATTGTACGAGGATTTTCCATTAGGGAAATCACCTGGCACGACATGCTCCCCTCACACAAAAAGAAACGACAATGTGCAAGATGAAATCCAGAGATTATTCAATGGATATGCAATGAATGTCAACCATCAATATGATTGGTATTATCGGCAATAATTCTCATCACAATGCGCATTTATGATGAGCGTATGAAGTTTGCCTTGTACTGTTTCGGATGGCTGAATATGGAACATTGACGATGTTGTCAACACTTTGCCTCACGGCGTAGTGCGAAATCAGCTTTCACAGCTTCCTTATCCGATCCGATGGTGCATGAAGGCTTTTGACTGCCTTTGTATGTCGTTTGCATAAAGCTGAGGATTTGCATAGCCAGTCCCAGTTTGGTCTCGTTGCTCGAGATGAACGTCTTAGTGTTCGCAGTTCTGCTGCTGTTGCAGTTCCAGAGTGGGGTTGGGCGTTGTGTTCTCAAGACCATCGCAGAATGTGACAATATCTGCGATGAAGAACTTGTGGATGCGCAGTTCGTTGCTGGCGTAATCGTCTCTGGGAATCCAGTGGATTTCTCGTGTATTGCGGACATCCCACAAATCCAGGTACATGTAATACATAAAAATGTGCATCAGTTCAAATTCACTCAAATTAACACACTTCGAATGAATTCATGTCTATTGCAGGATGTATTTTTTGCCGAGAAACTAATCCACCCAGCCTGTATCGATGTTGAAGTATTTAAAGGATTCGTTCACCAAAAAGAAAGAAGTACACATCATCGATCAGATCGTTTCGCAAGCCCAACTTCCAGTCCAATGAATATGAGTATTTCAGCAGAAATTTGTCAGAAGAATGCAACAGATTTGATCATTGAACCCACGCCAGTATTACAAGAAACGTATCCGTCTGGGCTATTCAATTCCCAAGTTCCCAAAACAATCATGCCGATAATTACTTCAACGAAGAAGATTACTTCAACCAACAAGAAAGAAATGACGAGTTCAATCCCTCGGACGTCGAATGTCCAACAAGATGGATTCCTCGTTTTCGGCAGGACGCAACCAGCAACAAAAACTTCTGCTCCTAATTCGGATCCAACGAAAGAAAAGAGTGAAGCGGGATTCCACATCTCTTGGATCGTTCTCGCAGTTCTCTTGACTGCTGGATCGGGTTTCGGCTGTATCATAGCTGTTATCTGCTCGTTGATCTGCTTGGATCGACTGGCATGGCTCCATGCTTGTTACAAGGTAAGAGAAACTTCTTATTCTATTTCTACGCCAGTTTCCATGCAAAAATAACACTATTGAGCGAACTTGGTCAAGAACAGCTTGGCAATTTTGATTAGCGTCAACAACAAATGTTCTTGAATCTGAAAGCAGCCTTTGATTCATATGCTTATTCAAAGATCGAAGATATTTGTAAAGCACAGATGCTTCTTCATTTCGTGTTCCTAATCTTAATCGAGCATATGATTCCAATGGAGAAATCCGCAAGTAAATGAAGAAATCTGGACCATTTACTGTTTCTCGAAGATATTCTCGTAAAGATTGAATCAAATGTAAATCTACAGGATGCACGTCTGTTTTTTGTAACATCTGATCAATGAATGCATCCGCTGAGAAGAAGGATCTTTCACAAACTTTCAGTTGAGTCTTTACTTCCTCATCATGAATCCTCAAAAAGGTCAATGAAATAAAACTTTGAAGAAGGGCAAACCATCGTACTTGATCTTGATAAAACAGGTCCAACAAATTTGTGCGCTGCGCTCCCACGCTCTGCCAGAACGGCAAAGGTTCTAAGAACGTTGTCACTTGAGGGAGATCAGCAAGTTTCTGCACCACAGTACTTTTTCCTGATGCAATATTTCCTTCTATTGCGATTGTCAAAAACGTAGATGGTGAGCGCTTGGGCTCAAAACACACATTATTTAAAGAACACGCGTGCTTCATTATTTCCTAGAAAGAACAAACCATTCGCCATTAGCAAATTCCACGTCAAGCATCAATTGTTTTCTTCAAGTTACGCGATTAAAATGATCGCTGTAACTAGTGGTGAACACCCATAACCGAAGTTAAAGGGGTCATTAGTCAGGTAATCACCACCGTATTTTTTGTATGACATCCCATGCCATAATAACCTTTCTTTCCTATAAAAGAAGCTTTATGTGTCTGTGTATACATGGACATCGCAACATATCACTCCTTATTGACTTGTTTCAATGTCCAAATATATACCGATATATATCGCCTTTTATTATCCAAGAAAAACCTCTTCAGTCAAAGATTAGGAAAATTAGAAGAGGGAATTCTTTTTTTCGATGCTCGACCTCCTTTCATCTTTTAGAATAAGGTACCAACTCGTAGAAGAGTGTGTAATGGGTGCAGTGCTTAAATCCACTACAAACCACACTACACTTCAAAGTGCTTCACAGCTTTCAATGATTATTGACGTATAGTTTCAAGACACTTCCTGGGACTTCCCTGCAGGTTAAGTGACTTTAAATCAATTACCTGTTTTCAACCGTCTTTTTCTAGTCTTGCTGCTCTGAATCCTCCACCACAGTCCAATACATAAGAAGTCAATTACGGAGAACAGCAAGAGCATACCGAAGAAAGAGAAGATATCGACGAATGCGACAAAAAACTGAACCTACTGCTGGTGCTTCATCTGGATCACTTGGGACCCTGTTGGATCACATCGGCACCTTGATCTCTGTTCGAAGCAAGGCGAAACGGACTACTACAACCACAACGGAAAGTGACACTACATCTTCAGCAACTTCTAGCAGCAATAATGATGATGTCGAGAGTGGTGATCCAAAAACAATTGCTCCTCATTCTGAGTCGATTCCCTTGCAAGAGATCAATCTTAATTCTGACTCAGAAAGCAAGTCTAAGAGCAAGACAAAAAGAGTCTTAAAATCGAAAAAGAATTTCACGGGTCGTTCAGCGACAAGCTCTTCAGAAAGTTCGGGGTTAAGGAAGTCTCTGTCCACTTCAAACATACCCCAAATAGTTGTTCATTGTGCAGATGATGCAAGAGGAGATGACAGCATCTTTCCTCTATAGGGTGTAAGAAATAATTTGCAGACAGAAGGAAAGCAAATTATCATGCCAAGATCGATACAAGGCAATTCTTCAATTCGTACTTTTCTTTTCTCCTTCCTTGAGATCTGCTGCATCTGCCTTTGGGACATATCGGTCCTTTGAATGAACTTTGTCGTCTTTTGTCAGGCTCCAAAGCTTGACCTTCGTGGGGACCTTCTGCAATTTCTTCGAAGAGTCGCGTTCCTGGGTAGTCATTGTTTCTCCAGGTGGTCCATTGTTGGCCCAGTCCATCAGTTTGTCCTTGAGTTCTTTTTCAGTGCCTTGTCGTTGTTTGAATTCCCAATTCTCAATTCTTGTGAGTGAATTCTCAGGTTCAGACAAAACTTCATGAGGAAACCTTGTGAATAATACTTCATGAGGATCAGAAATTCCTTCATCACCCGAAGTTTCAGGCGAATTAAACTGAGGTAACCAGGGATCGTTTTCATAGGTCACTGGATACTCGTTTTCATTTCTCCTCACGAAACCAAGGAATTCCATTTCCCATTCATTGATTTCGGACGGTGTGGGCAACTCAGAAAGTGCGTGACGACTCATCGCCATTTCAACTAAATCTGAAATGAATACAACAAATTCTAATAACACAAGTCAATTTTTTACATTCAACAAAACATTCAACAATTTCGCGATGAATCCTTAACTTTTTCTAACTTTCATTAGAAAAGTTAATCATTGCTTAAAATCAATAATACTCTTAATTCTCCTGAGATATCATCAGGAAAATCAGAATATCATCAAAATTCTTGATGTCACATAATTTAAAAATTAGACGGCCTGCCTGTTCGAAAACACGAATGATAAACGATTTTCGAAATACTGTAACTCAACAGTCCAGGCAAAAACCAGAATTGACAGGTTTCCAGTTTCTGCAAAAATTGCTAAAAACGGCAGAATAAGCGGAGTAACATATTGAAACAAAAGTGACAAACAATGGAGGTGACATACTGTTTGTAACAAAAGCGATAATTCCTCCCCTCTAACAAAAAATAAGTAAACTCATTTACTAAAAATAAGCAATCATTGCCAAAATGAGGTTTTAAACTGCTGGTGTCAAATTATAGGTTGGTGCTGGCAGAGCCCGAACCGCTGGTTGGGGCCTCGAAGCCATGCGAAAACCTTGATTGTCATGACCAGCTTCTTCATGATAATGCAATGGTCTTGACAAATCAGAATCTGAATACCGACGTCCTCGAGTATATTGCGGAGGGTGTTGTCCATGGTACGAAGCATAAGGCATGCAACATTTGAAGAGTGTTTTGACAAATGAACTAAGGATGACTAATCCAACAATAATTGTCAAAATCAGGGTGTACAAATGTCCATACTGGTGAAAGTATCTACGAAATTCTCCATGCACCTGATTGTTTTCGACACGTGTGAACAATATATCAACTTGTTGTGTCAAGTTCCTCACGGTGTGCAAGACGTTATTTATCTCCTGATACCCTTTTCGAAACACCTGAAAAGCATCCATCCATGATTTTGGGTTCACAAAAGCAAATCCAAAACGTCCTGATGGATCTTTGTCAGCTTGGGGATGCGTGTGTCCAGATGAAATTGATTGAACATCAATTGCTGATGACAATTCTTGGACTCTTGGAGCATCCACAATCTGAATATTCTTGCAATTTGGATGTAAGAGAAGTCTAGTTGCTTCAGGTACTTCAACATGATTTGGTTGATCTCCACAGTTGTTGATTACATTACTGGGATTCAACTTTGTCAAAACTACTGCGGTGGAAGTCGTATGAGGGATAATTTGCATTATCTCTTTCTCCGATTGTTCAAATACTTCATCCAAAGTGCATGAATGCAAAGTTCTTCCAGCTACAATTTCTTTGGTACATTCGTCAGTCACAGGCGGCAAAGATGTAAACGCAGTACAGTACATGCAATTAAGATGTGCTGAGTAGGGCATGCAATGAAGATCATTTTTCGCTGTAAACTGAAACAATGTGCGTTCCGTTTTTGTAACATCATCTGGAATCGAACTATAAATATGTGACACTGGTAAATGGACTTTGATCTATTTATTATTTGCGTCTTTCCAAGGTTGAGCCAGAAGCGAAATTTCTTGAATTTTCTTCAACGATGTTGCCTTGGATATTAAGACTGCTCCATCAATGTAGCAACTTTCTTGAATGGATGATAATGTTGCCAATGGGTCACACGTTCGATCAATTCGCACCGTTGTTATTGGCAAGGTGGTCAACATAATCATTGCCAATCTTTCATGCTGATTTGTCAAATCTTGAGATTGAACGGGAGTTACACCTAACCATTGATCAATCCAATGCGAGTATGGAAACATATACTCTGGAAAGTAGTTATGAGCGATAGCGGTGCTCGCTTCGTTTAATCCATCAATTGTTGTTAATGCGACATCCAAATTCATGTTAACAAATGCCATTGTTAAAAAGAAATTTTCAACAGAGACATTCAGCGTAAGGTTGTCTGCTGTGAATGGGGCTGTTTGAAGAATATCCAAATTTGTCAAAATAGTCTGATCCATTTGCAGATAAAACATTGAAGATGCTTTATCCGGATCTGCAGCTTGTAAGATATTACGACTATCGAACCCTCGCGTGTTATCCCATTCTGCCAATTTCTTCAACCTTTCGCTTGGAATAGTCTGATCTGGACTTGTAAAATCCGTACTCAGACTGTTCCAACGTGAGATCACCTTGTTTAATCCATGTTCAAATCTATGGAGTTTTTGAATAATTTCCAAACGTAACAGGGTACTCACGTTATCCTTCAAACCAACCATAGACGTTTCCGGACAGACATGATGAACCTTGATGGACTTGTCACATTCTCGATACTTAACAACGAAATCTGGTTCTGGGATGATTTCAGTTGATGTACTAGACATAAATCTTCCAACAGTTCGTTTCAAAATTCTCATTCGTTCATAAAGTTGTCGAAAGAACTGACCATAGTTGAATCGAAATCGAAGATATTGAGTCTGCTGTGGGATACAGTACTGTTGATCTTTAAGTACTGAAACACTATTATCCCTGGTTGTTGGTATAACCAAAATGTCCGATCGAGATAAATTTAAGAGCATATTTTCTTTGGCTTCTTCAACTGTTCTCGGCACTGCGTTACTCAATTCTTCGTTTTTACCACAAACTGCTTGGGGTTCCAAATAAGTTATCTCATTAAGGTCCAACAAGTTGATTTGTCCTTCCGGAAAATCCGGTAGAGTTTGGTTCGGCTTATCTTTCAAGATGTCCTTTGATGGATTAAAGTCAGGCAGCTTATTCTTTTCTGTTGTCGCTTCAATAATTGATTTGTTTTCCGTTTCCATTCGATGAACATCAATGCTAGTTGAGTTCAAAACCTTTTCAACTGCAATATCAAAAGGCGTCTTCCCTTGTTCAATGTCATTTTCCGACAAATCAATTACTGCTAACCTCGCGTCTAAAGGATGTTCAGTTGTTTCAAGAACTTTTTCGGTTGTCAATTCTTTTTTCGTTTCAGTTGTCGTTGTTGTAGGGATTGTTTTTGTTGTCCATAATCCAAATCGTTTCAATTCTGCTTCAGTCAAAGATGAAATGGATCCCCACCTTGTTCGAAATTGACCTCCCGATGATGCACGTTGACCATTTGTTTTTCCAGAATTACAACTTAGGCTACACGACCACAGCAACACAAAATATGTGCAACACTGTGCAATAGTCAACTTCATGATCACAACAATCCAAGCTTGTGCTTGCTAGAGTCAAACCGTTCCGGTTGAAAACCAAACTGAAACTAAAGTGACTTCGAAATTTGCGTCGAATTAATACTCAGTACTGAACTCTAGTTGCCATGCAACAATGTTTCATGCGAACGATAATGAGCAGATGTTTACCCGTAATCCATATCCGCCAGCCGCTTTTTCGCTTCTTCTTTGGCTGTTCTAGATGGTCTCGATAGTGGACTCGGTCGTAAAGCTGCACGAGCAGTAGGCATAGTGGGCATTTTAGCCACTAATGGTAATTTCTTGTCTAGCTTTAACGACCCCTGGTACTTATGGCCCTGTTGATTAGGGTTACCTTGTTGCACTCGGCTTTTCCGCCGTCCATGTCCAGCTTGAAACCATGTCGGCTTGTTGACTCGTCGACGTAAATTAAACCGTACGTTAACCCTATCTTTTGATCCGTATACTGAGAACGGGTTTTCCTTATCCAAAATTGATCCCTTTGGTAAGATATTGCCTTGTCGATGTTGTTTAAGACGTGCGTCTTGTGCACGCGTGACAGTTGTAGACTTAGGCGTTAGCTTATCAAACAACCGTTTCATTAATCTAGGCGGGGTCACTTGTCTGGATATTTCCATTTCCTCAGTACGTTCCGGGCTATCTTGGTGATCCATCATTGACTGTTCGTTATCGTCTCTTGGCGGTGTTCGCCAGAAATGTTTTCGACGATGCTCTGTAAACGATGGTGACCTCGGTCTAAAGGAAGATCGTAATCCTGGTCGACGCGTGGCTGTTAGCGTTGACCTGGGAGTACTTTCTTCTTGATTACTCATCGGGTCATCGGTGTGTACCGACGATGGTCTGGGTAACCACCAACAGTTACTAGACGCTGCTTCTTGTTCCTTAGTAACGGAAACATTGTCACCCATAGTTACGTCGTCATAAACTGAAACATTGTGGCGCGTGCCACCTGACGACAGTACTGGTTCCATTAATTGGTCAGACTGATCATTATCAATCTGTCTGGTTTTTCCTGACCACTTTAGTGCCTTCGGAGTTAATGCACGCAACGTATCTTTGATCGTCGCTACTGGGCCTTTTTCACTGAAGCTTTTTCCAACGGATGATTTTTTACTGGAAATAGCTTCGGGTGTAAGGAATCTTTCCTTAATTTCTACATCTTCTAGCTCTTCTTCTTCCTCGTCTCTCTCAACATAATCCTCGTCAGGATCATTGAGAATGACGGGGTCAATTTTCCCGATTACTGGGTGCTGTTCAGTTTGAACTTGAGCCTGTTCATTATCCTCGTCAGCTTCTTTTCTAGAAACTGAGGGACGAACATAAGATGCATGTACTATATCCACATAAGATGGATCTTCTTCTAAGTGGATTTTCAACACTTGAGGTCGAATTACGTCTTTAATGACGTATGGCCCTTTGTACTTTGCACTCCATTTCTTTCCAACTAAGGTCAAGGGATGTTCTTTAACCCAGACCTGTTGTCCAATGTACCAATTTGGATTTTTCGCGTGGATATTCAATTTCTCTTGCGTTAAAGCTTGTGCTTTGGCGATTGCAAGACAAGTTTCGTCTCTAATGCGCTCCAACACTTCAAATCTCAAACCAATATATTTCTCTAACCAGTCCTCACTTTCGTCTAAATCCTCCCCCTTGGGCAAAAATGTAGAAATATTTCGGCGTTTTTCACCCGTGAGAACTTCAAGAGGACTTCTTTTGAGCGTTCGATGTACAGCAGAATTATGAGCCCACGCTGCATAATGCAATAGCGTGTCCCAATTTCCTGCGTCGGCTTCATCGAGATACATACTAATGTAATTATGTAAATGCTGATGAGCTCGCTCATTTTCGCTATTTCCCTGAGGACGATATGCAGTTGTTGGGCAGTGTTTAACTCCCAAAAACTTGCATAACGCTTCAAACAATGAAGACATAAATTCTGTTCCTCTATCTGATACGATCTTGGATGGTACTCCGAATCGACAAATCCAGCCTGCTAGAAAAGCTTTGATCACCGTGTCAGATTGTTTGTCACGGATCGGAACAAATATCAAAAATCTGGATAGTCGATCCTGCACGCAAAGAACGTAATGATATCCACTAAATGATCGTGGTAATTTTCCTACCAAGTCCATACTGACTTCTGCTAAGCAAGTCGTTGGTGCGGGTCTTCCAGCAGTTTGGATTTTCGTTCGATGCGACTTGTGCAGTTGGCATTTTTTACATGATGCCACGTAATTATGAACATCTTGTGAGAGTTGCGGCCAGTACACTGTTCCCTTCATAGCAGCTAACATTCGTTTTTCTCCTGTATGACCCATAGCGGGAGAATCATGATACGCAGCAAGAACGTATGAGCGTACCTTTTCAGGAACAAACAACTCTCGTCGATCACGCTCTACTAACGACTTTCGGTATAACAAATCGTCGATGCGTTCGTATTCGTACAACGACGTTTTGTTGGGCGTTTGTACTGTTTTCATTTCATCTCGCCACCGAGAAAAGTCGAGAATCGGTGTAAAGTCGGTCGTTTGCCAGGAAGGACTCAAATAATGGATTTCTCTTCGGTCCTTCTCTTGAATGGCAGGGTAACGACTCAACGCATCTACATGAGGCATGGCCTTGCCGTCACGGTGTTTGACGACAAAATCATATTCATGAAGAATAGTGTACCATTTGAATGCCTTTCTGCTCGTAGTCTTATCTTGACGAGCTATTTCTGCCACGGCGTTGTTATCAGTATAAACCACAAACTTGTTACCCCAAAGGTAACTTTTGAAGTGGTCTATCCCATAAACAACTGCTGTCATTTCTCTTTCCGTATTACTGTAGCATGTCTCTTTATCAGAGAACACCTTGCTGGCGCTGGCAATAATTCTTTCCATGCCATCTTGAATTTGAGACAAGATCGCTCCTGCAGCGTACCCAGAAGCATCCGTTGTTAAAATTAACGGCTTTGTAAAATCTGGAAAAGCCAAAACTGGTGCTTCACTCAGAATTTTCTTGAATGCCAGGAACAAATCCTCGCATTCTTTGGTCCAATGCCACTGCTGATCTTGTTTCAAAAGTTGATATAGCGGTCTTGCGCGTTCAGCAAAGTTTCTCACAAAAATACGAAAATAGCCTATTAACCCTAGGAAGGCTTGTACATCTCGAACTTTTACAGGTCTTGGGAAGTTCGTGATAGCCTCCATTTTTCTCGGATTAACCTTAAGGACTTCTCGTCCTGTCAAGAAACCTAAGTACTCAACTTCTGTTCTAAAAAGTTGACACTTCGAAGCTTTTATCCTCAAACCTGCTCTCTTGAGCCTCTGCAAGATTGTTGTTAAATCCTGCAAATGCCGTTCAGCGGTTTTGCTGTGAATAAGAATATCATCAATGTAGATAAATGCAAACGTGCCAAGGCATCCACTTAGTACGATTTGCATCAATCTTTGAAAGATACTCGGCGAGTTCTTCAGTCCCATGGGTAATCGAATAAATTCCCAATGTCTATCGTGGGTACTAAATGCTGTTTTCTCGCGATCATTTTCATCTATCTCCAAATTATAGAAACCGTGAAGGAGATCAAGCACAGTGAAATACTGAGCTTCATGCAAGGTTTCCATAATTTGTTGAATTCGTGGTAACGGATGGAAATCCGTCACGACATGCTTGTTTAGCCGCCGGAAATCTACGACTAAACGAAATCCTCCATCTCTTTTCGGAACCATTAGGCTCGAAGAATTATAGGGAGAACTCGATGGTTGAATTACCCCCATTTTGAGGAAAGCTTTAATAGCTTCACTCATTGCCTTTCGCATCATGAATGGTATCTGATACTGAGGCGTAAACACGGGTTGTTCAGTGTTTAATGGGATTCTTGGTTTGTACGCAGTACATAATCCCATTGAATCGTTGGTTTCTGCTAAAACCTCACGGTTTTCCCACAGTATTCCCTTCAGCCGGGGTTTCAAACCTTGGGGACATCCTGCGTCACACACCATTTTATCCACCACAGCAGATAATTGTGTGTCATCAACCTTATGCTTGATGGATGCAGACATGGGCACGCTCATCATTGGCTTGCGCTCACGCTCCGCTCAACGCTCAAATTTTTTTGTGCCAAAAAGCGCGCTCCGCTCAACGCTCTACTGAGTCAGAGTGAAAAGAGTGCGCTCTATTTGCGCTCTTTTCACGCTCAATTCCTGCTGCCCTAGAAAACTTGGAAGGGCATTTCCATTTCAAGGGGAAATGGCGAAAATGAAATAATCATATGCAAGACCTTGTTCATCTATCAGATCTAATTTCTTTTCCAATTTTGGCCACAGTTCAATGTGAAGTATTCGATTTTGGACCACTGGGCACTGGACTGGTTGTATTTCTCAATCAACTGCACTACAGGACATGATTCAGGAACAGATGAAGAAAGGTCAAATGTCTGGATCTGCTTTCTTCCTGAACAGAGTCCAGCAGCTGGTTGCTGGACTGAATTCCTCCGCGCAATTGACATCTTTCTTGTTCTCGTCGACAGATTACTACACAGTAGTATAGCACCATATTCGTTTCCTGAGCTTGCTATAACCCAGACTATTCTGTTGTTGGAAGTTCGTCAATGTCCATTGACTCTTTAGACTTTACTGATTATTTTCTGTAGCTGATTGCCGATTTTTAAAAAGAATTAACGCTTGGAAGATATTGCAACTAACCCTCCAAGCAGGAACGCCATTAGCCATGCGCAGTCAATGCTACCAATTCATGCCCATCTCAGAATTTCGTCTGCCAGCATCATGTCTGGCTATGATGGAACCAGGACTCTTTGTGAAGAATTCCCTCAGTGCTGCCTTGGGACATCATTGTGTGTGGGCAACGTCACTTTTCATCAGAAAAAAAAAAAATTCTGAGAAAGAAAAATTAGTGATTGGTTTTTCTCAGCTCATCAGCACCGCAGTTGTGATTTATGCTTTTCAATTTATATAGTGTATTGAATGCATGCCTACTGACAGTCTTGGCTCTTGACTTATTAACCAAGAAGTTTTGCTGGATTCTTGAGAAGGA
>DATGWI010000069.1:0-4429 GCA_035299565.1 Amoebophilaceae bacterium
GTTGATAACTTTGAGCTTCTGTTGACGCTGCAATGCAGTCATGCTTACGCATGACTATGCATTGCAGCTAACGCTGCGATTAGCATAGAACATATGATGTACATGATCTGTAGAGCATCAAAGTTGGCTGTGCTGACATCTGCTTTGTAGCCGGAATGCACGTGAAACAGCTCATATCAATATCAATACTCACATAAACATGAAAATTGAGTGTATTTTGAAGTTATGTGTGCACAGAATGTGACCCATATAGTCACTGAGCAATAAGAGAAGGTTGAGAACATGATATAAGTTGATAAAAGGCAAGCGTACACCATTGGCATCAGCTGGCATGTCGTAGATTTGCTGCAGCTCACAAATTAAAGAAGTTATTAAAAATCAAAATTTTGACAAAATTGTACATGTTTGAGAGGCTGTAACTAGTGAATGGAAGCCGTGACAAGCCTGCAGGCAGTCTGAAACTGTTGCTCCAAACATCATCCGAGCAGCCATCAAAGGAATTTACTAGCGTACAGTCGCAACCGAAGATATGTGTCAAAATGTGCATGCACGTGCCTCTGTCCAAGTCATAAAGTATGACTGTAGTCAAAAAATCACAGAATGATCAATTTTGAACTTTTTGTCAAGCCAATTGCACCCAAGTGTGCTCTGTCACATCTTGTGTTGAAAAAAAATAGCAGAGATGGCTCATAATGCCATCAAGAGGCAGAAAATGAGCTTAATTTGAAATTATGCGTGCACACAATGTGACATATTTGGTCACAAGGCAATGAGAGAGGCTTGAAAACATGGCATATGCCCACAGAAGGCAAGCGTACACCATTGGCATCAGCTGGCATGTCGTAGATTTGCTGCAGCTCACAAATTAAAGAAGTTATTAAAAATCAAAATTTTGACAAAATTGTACATGTTTGAGAGGCTGTAACTAGTGAATGGAAGCCATGACAAGCTAGCAGGCAGTCCCAAATGGTTGCTCCAAACCTCCTCCAGGCAGCCTTCACAGGAATTTACTAGCGTACAGTTGGAATCGACGATATAAGTCAAAATGTGCATGCACGTGCCTCTGTGCAAGTCACATAGTACAACTGTAGTCGAAAAATCATAGAAAAATCAATTTTGAACCTTTTGTCAAGCTAGTTGCACCCAAGTGTGCTCTGTCACCTCTTCTGTGGAGAAAAATAGCTCAGAGATATCATATTGCCATCAGAGGGCAAAAAAGGAGCTTAATTTGAAATTATGCGTGCACGCAATGTGACGTATTTAGTCACAAAGCAATGAGAGAGGCTTCAAAACGTGACATGCACCCGCAGAAGGGAAGTGGACACCATTTACATCAGCTGGCATGTCATAGATTTGCTCCAGCACACATAGTTCACAAGTTATTCAGAATCAAAATTTTGCAAAAATTGTCCATGTTTGGGAGGCTGTAACTAGTGAATGGAAGCCTTGACAAGCCTGCAGGCAGTCTCAAACTGTAGCTCCAAACATTCTAGAGTCAGCCATCCAAGGAATTTACTAGCGTACAGTTGGAACCAAAGATATGAGTCAAAATGTGTATGCACGTACCTCTGTCCAAGTCACATAGTACGACTGTAGTCGAAAAATCACAGAATAATCAGTTTTGAACATTTTGTCAAGCAAGCTGGAGCCACGTGTGCACTGCAACGTCTCCTGTTGGAGAAAAATAGGTCAGAGGGCTCAAAATGCCATCAAAAGGTGAAAATGGAGCTTAATGTAAAATTATGCGTGCACGCAGTATGACGTTTTCAGTCACAGAGCAATGACAGAGGCTCAAGAATACCACATAGCTTCACAGAAGGCAAGTGGACATCATTGACATCAGCTGGCATGTTGTAGATTTGCTGCAGCTGGTGTAGTTCACAAGTTACAGGAAATCAAAATTTTGAATATAGTGTCCATGTTTAAGAGGCTGTAACTAGTGAATTGAAAGATTGACGAGCCTGCAGGCAGTCCCAAACTGTTGCCCCAAACGTCCTTAAGACAGCCCCAAAACGAATTCACTAACGTATGAATTGTACCATAGTTATGAGTCAAAATGTGCATGCACATGTCGCTGTCCTAGTGAGGTAGTACAACTGTACTCAAAAAATCACAGAATATTCAATTTGGAACATTCCGTCAAGCTAGCTGCACCCATGTGTGCCCTGCCACCTCTTCTGTTGGAGAAAAATACCTCAGAGGGCTCATATTGCCATCAAAAGGCAGAAAAACAGCTTAATATGAAATTATGCGTGCACGCAATGTGACGTTTTTAGTCACAAAGCAATGAGAAACGCTTAAATACATGACATGTGCCCACAGAAAGAAAGTGGACACCATTTACATTAGCTGGCATGTCGTAGATTTGCTCCAGCCCACATAGTTCGGAAGCTATTTGAAATTGAAATTTTGCAAAAATTGTCCATGTTTGAGAGGCTGTAACTAGTGAATGAAAGCCTTGACAAGCCTGCAGGCAGTCCCAAACTGTTGCTCTAAATATCCTACGGGCAGCCATCAAAGGAATTTACTAGCGTATGGTCGGAAACATAGATATGAGTCAAAATGTCTATGCACGTGCCTCTGTCCAAGTAACGTGTTATGACTGTAGTCAAAAATTCATGGAATACTCAATTTTCAACCTTTTACCTAACTGGTTGCACTCAAGTGTGCCCTGTCACCCCTTCTATCAGGAAAAAATGCATCAAAAATTGTTACTGAGCTTCTCGAGCACTTGTCAGGGACAAATACTGGTTACGTCAAAAATGCGTTAAACTACGTTTGCCCATAACTTGTGAACAAATGCAGCTATTGGAATTTTAAAAATAGCCCCAGAAAGCCCTTGCAAAGGTCTATCAGCTGGAGGCAATCATTTTGATGACAGGGTTCAACCAGACTACGGAAAAAATCAAAAACTGTTTACATAAGAAACGCAATTGTTCACAAAAACCAATAAAGAGGCTCCACTGACCCAGGAGTGGGGTCAGGCAGTTGTATTCATCATAGACAGCAATATATGAGCAGCTCATAGCATGGAATTGGGCATTTTCTCGATTTGTACGCAAAAAACCGTTTTCGTGCGTTTACGCGTGCAACTTGTGCAAGGATTAGCGCCTAAACTATGGGTCCTATGGAACAAATGATGATATTCAAAGTTGTTTAGAAGGCCCCAATTGTCCTCGCCAATGTGGCCCGATTATTTTTTAAGGCCGTATTTCAGGAGATATTTGCAAAAAACGAAAATTTCACGATTTTTGATGTTCAAAACAGAATAACTATTGAATCAAGCACGGCAGAAATGTGCAACGACTTGCAGCACGTGCCGCTCAGCATGGTCTTTCAGCGCCAGCAACCGGTTCTCACACAACCGAACGGTTCACTAGTTATCGCGTTTTTTGTTAACATTACGCGTCTATGGGAAAAATTTTCAAATATTTTTAACTCAGTCCCTGATTAAGCTAGACTAAAATCCTTTGATGAGCAAACACTCCTAAAGATGGTCTACAAGATGCAATTTTTTAATTGGCATTTTTTGGAAATTTTTTCGCCACCTTTTTTTGCTCCTCGGCAACGCTCGGTCGGCCATAACTAGTGAATTTACAGGTTTTTAGTAACCAAACCAGCTCAGAAAGATGCCCCTAGGATGTAGCTACCTGTCACAGAGACTTGGTCTTAAGCGATCGGAGCTTTCACTAGTTACGCGCAATTTAGTTAACATTGTCGTTCTATGGGATTAAAAAATGCCAAACTTTCACAAGGCTTTCCTCGGCCCCTAATTGAGCTACGGACTTGCCACGAATGAATGACCATCCTGGAACCATGTCTGATTTTTGAGAATTTTTTCGGGAGCTCATCTGTGTAAGTTCCTTAGATAAAACGTAGAGGTGGTAGTCCGTTACTAATAGCAAACTTCCACAAACGGCCTATCTTAACTCTTAGCTCTGTCACCTACCCGGTGACTAAAATCGGGACTACGTCCCTCTCAGGCGGCCACTCCAACCAGGGAAAAGCCGAGAAAATGATGAGGCTCTTGTTGCTTATGAGCAGGGTGTGAGCTAGCCGCATGGCAAACTCTTGACAACGGTATCTTTACTCTGGCGCACCGTTGTCAAGTTATCAACCATTCAGAGTCAATCGTCTTCATTGCCTGAGGCATGCGTGCACGCAGCCATATGCTCCGCTAGACGCTCCGCAGGCTCATAAAACATGCCAGAGTCTACACTTGACAATCACGTTATTGCTATGCTTTGCTGCGCCAAACGTATGCTCTGCTACGTTTCATGGGCATACAAACCATGCCTGAGTCCATACTGGAGATTCAAATGTGTGAAACCATGTATTTCATGCACAGACTTGTGGTGAGCTATACCTTGCATGCAACATACCAAGCATCAAAGCATGCGTGGAATGCTGATTATAAGCTGACGTAATT
>DATGWI010000070.1:0-20395 GCA_035299565.1 Amoebophilaceae bacterium
AGCAGAACTCGCCCTGCGGGCTCAGACAGCTGTTTTCCTTTTCCTCTTTGCCTGCACGCTTTCTATTCACTCCTTTTTTCAAAGGCGCGTTTTCCAGTACGGACCAGATCGGAACCCGCAACTTGAAATTGATTTAGTATAGCACTCAAAATATCAAAATTTCCTTTTCAGGCAATCGATACCGCTTCCTCAAAGCTTATGGCTTTAACTTGCGCTTGTGCTGCGTCATGGGATACAAGCACCATACTGGTTCAGAACATATACATCCTTTTCATTTCCAACATCTTTAGTAAATTTTGCATCAGAAAATGCCAAGCAACAGATCTATTGTATCCCTACAAACATACGACTCAGATCACATGCTGTCAACAAGGGCCTGATTTTTTGGTATTTTTATATCCAGACAAAAGTACCAAAAAAGAAGGACCCTATCGTAGGGGCGCAATTCCGAATCTTCATTCCGATTGAGTATATGTTGTGCGCAGCTTACGCCATACCAACACCTATACCTGCCAAACAGGTGCGTACTGCCGTCGGATTCAGAAAGGGTCCCGTAAGGGTAAGTACAAAATGCGATTCCATATTTTTAAACTGGCAATTAATAGGATTGTCTTTCATATACTGCACCAATTGCTGCCACATCTCAGGGTTTTTTTGCAAAAAATCTTTACCCAAATGGCACCGGAGTGCTTGATGGTTGAAGGTGAGTTTTGTAAAACCAATGCGTTGGGCCTCCCAACGCAACCGTACGGTTTCCAACAACGTTTCTGCAGCGGGAGGTAAGGGCCCAAAGCGGTCTACAAGTTCTTCCCGAAAGCCCAGCAGCTGCTGGTCATTTTTGACCTGATTGAGTCGGCCATACAACGCCATGCGCTGCCCCATATGGGAAATATATTCGGGTGGCAAGAGCGCCTCGCAATCGGTCTCAACGATACAGTCTTCAACCGTTTTAGCTTTGTTATCATCAGGAAACGGTTCTTGAGCCTCACACTTGGCCTCCTCTACGGCCTCTTCCAAGAGCCTACAGTAGGTTTCGAATCCAATGTCGGCAATAAATCCACTTTGGGAAGCACCCAGTAGATCCCCTGCTCCACGTATGTCTAAGTCGCGCATGGCTAGGTTAAAGCCTTCTCCTAGGTCTGAAAATTCTTCCAAAGCAGCTAGCCGCAATTTTGCTTCAGGTGTCAAAGGAGCATTTTCAGGGATCAACAAGTAGCAAAAAGCTTGCGTATTGGAACGGCCTACCCTCCCCCGCATTTGGTGCAAGTCAGACAGTCCCAAAAGGTGGCTGTCGTTGATGAGTATGGTATTGGCGTTGGGAATGTCTAACCCCGATTCAATAATACTGGTAGCAACCAACACATCGTATCGGCCGGCCACAAACTGCAACATTTTTTCTTCTAAAGTAGCCCCTGTCATTTGACCATGGGCTACGCAAATACGCGCCGTGGGGACATATTCAGACAAAAGCTGTGCAATAGATTGAATGCTGCTTACCCGATTGTGCACAAAAAACACTTGCCCACCTCGATCGAGCTCCGTTTGAATGGCTGTTTGAAGCAACGAACGGTCCCAGACATGCAAGCTGGTTTGAACCGGTCGTCGGTTGGCAGGGGGCGTAGTCAAAAGGCTCAAATCTCGGGCGCCCATCAAAGAGAAATGGAGGGTCCGGGGAATGGGCGTTGCAGTCAAGGTCAATGTATCTACCGCTACCCGCCATTTGCGCAACGCTTCTTTGGCACGTACACCAAACTTTTGTTCTTCATCAACGATCAATAGCCCAAGATCTTTAAACTGCACCGATGGTGTCAACAACTTGTGGGTGCCAATCAAAATGTCTACCATCCCAGAAGCCGTTTTAGCCAAGGTTTGCTGTACCTCTTGCTTGGACTTAAAGCGGTTGAGGTAACTAACCTGCACAGGCAGGTCGGCCAGGCGCTCCACAAAAGAATGGTAGTGTTGCAATGCTAAGATGGTCGTAGGTACCAATACGGCTACTTGCTTGCCGTCTGCTGCAGCCTTAAAAGCAGCACGAATGGCAATCTCGGTTTTACCAAAGCCCACATCGCCACACACCAACCGATCCATGGGATAGGGACGTTCCATATCTGCCTTAACTGCGGCAATGGCAGCAGCCTGGTCTGGCGTTTCCTCATAACAAAAAGAAGCAGCCAATGCGGCATCCAAGGCCGTATCCGAGCTGAAAGCAAACCCCATCTTCTTTTTGCGTGCTGCATAGAGCGTTAAGAGCTCTTGGGCCATCTCCTTGATCTGCTTCTTGATGGCGCTCTTTTTGTGTTGCCAAGCAGCCGTTCCTAGGGTATTCAGCGTAGGTGGAGCACCCTCCTTGCTGGTGTATTTACTGATTTTGTAGAGTTCGTTTACGTTTACAAAAACGGTATCATTGTTCCTGTAAACAAGGCGAATGGCTTCTTGCTTGGATCCATTTGCCTGCAAAATGTGTAGGCCCGAAAAGCGGCCAATACCATGGTCTCTGTGTACGACATAGTCACCAAGGTGCAAGTTTTTAACCTCTTGTATCAGCAACGCCTCCGTTTGGCCTATGCGCTTGGGTGGTTGGTATCGATAATAACGGTTGAAAATCTGATGGTCCGTATAGCAAAGCAGCTTGGCATTGTGGTCTATAAAACCTTCCCGGAGGCCCAACAACAAGGGTTCAAAAGTAGGTTTGTTAGGTTTTTCATCCAAAACAGCATGGAGTCGTGTGAGCTGACCAACCGCTACCGCAGAAACAAACGTACGGTACCCCGCCTGGTTGCGTTGGGCTAGGTCCTCCGCCAGTCTGTCAAAGTTTTGCCGAAAAACGGGCTGTGCTTCAGAGTGATAGATCTGTATGGGGCCGCTGGCAGAAGACTGCTCTGTTCCCCATTCGATTTGGCGAAAAGGGACCCAAGAAGCCAATACGCTGGTTAGGGGCTCATAGGAGGGCTGTTGGATGGAACAGTCTGCATCGGTACAAAGCGGCTCAAGCCGATCCAACGCTTTTTGTTTGTTGCGGAACCAAAGCGTAGTGGCTGGAGGCAAACAAGCGGCAACAGAAACAGAAGCAGTAGGAGGTACTGCTGCCATCATGCGGTAGGGTACAATGGTTGCCGTTGTGGTTTTTTGAAACGACTTTTGGTCTTTCGGGTCAAACAACCGTATGCTCGACACCGTATCGCCCCATAATTCGATGCGATACGGAAAAGCTTCTGAAGCCGTATAAACATCTACAATGCCTCCCCGTAGAGCAAATTGACCTGGCGCACACACAAAATCCACTTTGGAAAACCGTTGTTCCGTGAGCAAAGCGACAAAATCGGACAGTGAAAACGCTTGTCCCACCTCTAGGTGTTGGTGCTGCGCCCGATCCAAAATGGGATCTGTTACCTTATCCATCAAGGCTTCCAGATGCGTTACAAGCACAGCCACCCTATCTGGTTTCGTTAAAGCGTGCACAATTTCCATGCGTTTGTGTTGCACCGCTTGGTTGTGTTCCGACCTATTGGACCCCATTCCAGGCAACAAAAATACCTTATGGGCAGACAGTAGGCTACAACAATCCCCATAGAGGGCCCAAGCGGCTGCTTGGTCTTCCAATACAATACACTGCAACTGTGTGGTGTGTTGCTGTACCGCTGCAATCAGCAAGGCATCGAGACTGCCTGAAATACCTTGGAGGTGTATGGTTTCGTCTTTTGGAGTATGGTGCAACGCATTGGTTAGGTTCTGGACAAAGGTACACGTTTGGTAATAGGGAATCAATTCGTTGGTCTGCACAGTTAAAATAAATAATGGAACGTTTAAGGGTTTGTCTGCTCTATATGCAGCAGCACGGCACGCACAGTGGTCTATGCGTTTGACTCCTGCCGCGTTGCGGCAGAATGGAATAATTTGTTTTTTTAGCATCCATCCATGCTCCCAAGAGCGCACATTGGGTAAGTATACAAATAGTGGGGTGGATTTCCAATAATAGGATCGGTTTCTGCTGAATTTTTTAGAGAAAAGGAGCTTGAGTAGAAGGTGTGGAATGTGGGTAGCATAGTGCGTTGCGTACCTTATTCAAGGAAAAAGAATGCCTACCCAGTAAAAGCAAGCAATTTTACTGGGCATGGAGATCGTTTTACAGCTTGGAATCCAACTCTCTGCGATAAACCTCCTCAGCTTTTTGACGCAGCAGTGCTATTTCTTGGGTCCACATAGTCGCTCCATTTGGCGTCTCTAAATATTTGGGCAAGGGTTGCAAAGCAGTATGCTCCAACATTGCCTTAAAGCAATCCATACCCAATGCACCAGCACCTAGATTGGCATGCCGATCTTTCCTAGACCCCAACCCACCTATCGAATCATTGACATGTATGGCATACAAATGTTCTAATCCAATGATGGAATCAAACTTCTTCAGCGTCTCCCACCATCCATCATACGTACGAATATCATATCCAGCGGCAAAAAGATGGCAGGTATCTATGCAGATTCCAATGGGTACCCAATTCCGAACGTGTTTGACAATGTAGGCCAATTGTTCAAACGTATGGCCCAAATTGGATCCCTGCCCTGCAGTCGTTTCTATAAGCATACGGAGTCCAATCCAACTGGTAAACAAAGGCTCCATGGACCTCAAACTTTGCACAATGCGTTCCAAGCAAGCTTCCTCACTATCCCCCGTGCTTGCACCTGGATGGAAGTTTAAGAAAGTCAAGTCCAGAGCCAAGCAACGTTCAATCTCTTCCGAAAACGCTTGACGGCTCTTTTGCAACAATGCTTCGTCGTTCGAACCCAGATTGATCAAATAACTCGCATGACTCATTATGTGACTCATGGGATGTTCTTCTAGGGTCTGATTCCAAAGGTCTATGTCTGTTTGACTCAGTTTGCGGCCCGCCCACTGACGTTGGTTGCTGGTAAACAATTGAATGGTCCTAGCCCCAATTTCTTTTCCCTGCTCGATGGCCTTGTGCAGACCTCCTTGTGTAGAAGTGTGTGCACCAACCAACAGGTTATCCGGAACAAATAAACGTCCATTTCTGTACATAAGGTTATATATATGTTGGTTCCTAACAATTTTGTAGATTGCAGCTAAATCTTTCTTTTTACTAAAAAAATCAACCGCTGATTGAAAAAAGGAGGTGGAAAGCACTGGCATGCTTTCTATGCACTCCTTTTTTCAAAGGCACAGTTGGCAGTACGGACCAGCGTTTGGAACCCGTATCTTGATTCCTATAGTATATACTAGAATAGACCTGTTGCGTAAGTCCTAAAAAATAGTCGATGTTAAAATTGGGGTCCAGATATCACTGGATCTAAGATCTCCTGTTAGAAGTCCTTATATGAAGCCATATTTTCAGGTATTTTCCAAATTTTCCATAAACTATATATTTATGCGTAAAATGACTTACGCAACAGGTCTAATGAAATGAAGATGCGGGATTTCGTCCCTACGAAACGACCCTTTTTCCTAAATTTTGACTCAGTAGTACCAATTTCGATACGTAATTACGGTACTTCACTTTCGTTCACCTTCATAGATTGCACCTGACTGTTACTAGCCTTTTCCTTAACGCTCACCATCATATCCCTTAGGATGCAGCAGCTTAAGGCAGTTTGAGACCTGCTGCTCATACCAGCCGATCTCGGTGGGACTACCCATGTCCTGTATAGGATTGCATGCTGGAGGCATGCATGCATGGCACACTTGTACTTTTGTAACAAGACAAAAATATGGAGGAAGAAGGACTGCTGCGTAAGAACCACAAAATCCCTCCTCTTCATGCCAACCGCATATAACCCCCGTTTGAAACAGATGCCATGCATCGATCGTGTTTTAAAATGGGAGATCGTTATGCTCCTCCTCAAAAGAGGCCTGGGACGCAGCAGTTTCACTTGTTTTGGCTGGTCTTTCCAAACGCCATGCTTGCAATGAATTGAAATACTTGACAATTCCATCAGCATTGGTCCATTTCCTTCCACGCAAATTGAAATGAACCGTTACTTCTTCCCCTACCGAAAACCCATCCAATAAATCGCACTTATCTTGAACCAGCTCAAAAGATACATATTCTGGATATTGTGGGTTTTCTATATACTCTAATACAAACGCTCTCTTTTTAAAGGATTCAGATACGTATTGCGAATCGTTTATTTCAATTAATTTTCCTGTTATATTCATGGCCGTGTTTGGATTATCGTATTTTATCTTATGTATTTGATGTTAATATAGCTCAAAACTGTTTCATGCAACCTTCTATGGTTTTCCTTTTGACGTTCTTTATGTAAACAAAATCAGCATATGACTCATAGGCTGTCGTTTTTGTGCCGAATCATCCTACCATTTAAACCGATACAACCCTCGATGGCAACGGCCTCCGTTGATCCCCTACAAAAGGCCAGCAACTTCTTTCAAAGCTTTCGATGTTTATTTGGCATTATCTCACTTATTTTTGAATTTGGCAAATACAAAGGTCATAAAAAACAAAAGACCTGCTAGTGTAACCATTGTAGCAGCCATAGAGCTGTTGAAAAAAAGACTGATATAATAACCACCTATAGCAGTTGCAAACGCAAAAAAAACATTGTACAACAAAAGTCGTTTGAGACACTTGGTGATCAAATACATACTAGCCGACGGAACAATAAGCAGTGCCACGACCAAGATGGCGCCTGCTACTTCAAATGTTGCAACAGTGGTTAGGGCAGTTACAGTCATCAAAGCATAATGCCAACCTTTGGTATGGATGCCAATGCTTTGCGCAAACTCTGGATCAAATGTAGTGGCAAATAGCTGTTTGTAGCCCAAAATAATAAAACTCAAATTGAGCACCAAAGCCGTCAATAGTAGGTAAAAAGACTTAGGACCTAAATGGATGCCGCCAGCCGTTTTATACACATCCAAGGGTACAGTTGCCAATTCTCCATACAAGCTACATTCTGGATCTAGGTCTATTTTTCTACTAAAAAAAGAAATGAGGACCACGCCCAAAGCAAACAAAAACGTAAAATTAATGCCAATAGCTGCATCGGTTTGGATGTGTATGTTCTTTTCTAGAAATGCAACCAGGAAACTTACCAAGAGACCAGTTAGGCTGGCACCCAAAAACAGCACAGGAGCATATTTGGTTCCCGTTGCCAATAAGGCCAATACGATACCAGGCAACATTGAGTGGGCAATAGCATCTCCCATCATGGCTGTTTTGCGCAACACCAAGTAGGTACCCACCAGAGCACAATTGATGCCAGCCAAGGCAGCAACAACAATGGTCCACCATGCATCATCCATAGTTACTTTGTTTCATTTAACATTTTCCGAAGTACCATACAAAGCTCAGACCAGGTATACTGTTTTTGCCTACTTGTCTCCATATGTTTTAAGCCATAAGCATTGGCTGCCAATTCTTCTTCTCCCAAGATCAGAACAAAAGGAATTTTTTTCTTATCCGCATAGGCAAACTGTTTTTTTAACTTGGCACGCTCGGGATACATTTCTGCCTTAAAGCCAGCAGCACGCAATTGACTCAGCGTAAGCAACAAGGGAGCTTCGGTTTGGACATCCATATTGAGGAGCAACACTTCGGTGGTATGTCCCACCACTGCATCGAAAAGTCCCTGACACTCCATCACATCATAGAGTCGATCGATGCCAAATGAAAACCCTATGCCACTCCATTCCGCTCCTCCGAACAATGTCCCCAGCTTGTCGTACCTCCCTCCCCCACCTACACTACCTACCTGTGCACCTACGATGGTCGCTTCCATAACGAGCCCAGTATAATAAGCCAATCCGCGAGCCAAGGTAGGTTCTAAAACAAAGCAATCGTCTGGAGCTCCCAGTGCTTGCACAAGTTTTATGCATTCTGTTAAAAGCGCAAGTGCCTTTGCACCTCTTTCTGTACCTCCAATCACTGTCTGGAGTTGCGTCAACCGTTCTACATTCGTTCCTTGCAATTGGGCCAAAGACGCAAATGAGGCAATGGCCTGCGTACTGAAACCTTTGCCTGACAATTCAGCTGAAACGGCATCAAAACCAACCTTTTCCATCTTGTCTACGACCATACAAAACGTTTTTTCTGCTTCACTTCCTTCCTGCGCACCAGAAACGGCAGATAGAATTCCCCTATGACTCACTTTAACCTGGGCATCACGTATGCGCAATCGGGTAAAAACATCGTAAATCAATTGCAACATCTCTGCTTCACATACAAGCGAAGTACTGCCTATAATATCTGCATCGCATTGCAAAAATTCTCTATAGCGTCCCTTCTGTGGTCTATCTGCACGCCATACTGGCTGGATTTGATACCGTCGAAATGGAAAAAGCAGCTGATGTTGATTGGCTGCAATATAACGTGCCAGAGGAACCGTCAAATCGTACCGAAGTCCTTTATCGGTAATGTATTTGCGTATTTCTTTGGCTGTAGTCGATACCACGGCTGGATCCATACCTTCTAAAAAGTTCCCCGATTTGAGCACGTTAAATACCAACTGATCGCCTTCTTCCCCATATTTCCCAGTAAGCGTAGCACGGTATTCCAAGGCAGGTGTTTCCAATGGCGCAAAACCATAACAGGCATAAACAGACTGAATAACAGACAAAATATGATTTCTTTTGTAAAGTTCAACAGCACCGTAGTCGCGCATACCCTTTACCAATTTCGGAAGGATTTTCATTTTTTTTCGAAAAATAATAAAAAGTTTATAAAATAGGTACTGCACCGGAACAACGCGCCCAAGAGCACCTACACAACAACGATCGGAGCAGCAGACGGTACGAAGTGATAAGAAAATACAACAGATTCCAAAGCCAATTTACAGGATCATGCGCTCATTCACAAACCTTACGTGCTTTTTTCTAGCATGTTTGGATAGAAGTGCATCCAAAAAAACAAGTAGGTCAACCGTTGAAACAAATCAATGTACAACCAAAAAACATGCAACCGCAACACCCACCCTGCATGATATATTGCCTTTTATACGTAAAATTAGTAGATTTGAATGCTGTTCAAGTCCAAAGTCTTTTTATGCGTGAAACAAAATATTATTACAATCCCAACACGTGTAGTTACGAACGCGTGCAAACGTCCATTGCATCCTATCTGCTGCGATTGGGTATGGTTATGCTCTTTTCCGTTCTTATTGCAGCTGGTATTGTCAAACATTACATCCATTGTCGTACTTCTCCTAGGGAAGCTGAATTACTGGAAACCAATGAAAAACTTAAAGCTTACTACCATGTAGTCCAAAAAAAAGTAGAGAAAAGTACTGCCCTATTGACTGCTTTACAAGAACGCGACGATACCCTTTATAGGGTTTTGTTGAATGCCCCCCCCCTCTCTTCTGCAGAACGCAACGCGGGCATAGGAGGCGTAGACAAATACGCCCACTTAAGCAAAGAAACCCTTATAGCCCAAACACTGTCTAAAATTGATCAACTCACAAGCAGACTCATGATTCAAAAAAAATCGTTTGAGCATGTAAATTATATTGCAAAAAAAACTGCTAGTAGATGGCGCTCCATGCCCAGTCTACCACCTGTGTCAAAAAAAGACTTAAAAAGAATTTCTGCGCCTTTTGGTATGCGGCGTCATCCCATATATGGGGTTACAAAAATGCATAAAGGGGTTGATTTTGCGGCGAAGGTTGGAACTCCCATTTATGCAGCTGCCGATGGGCATGTTAAAACTGTTAAAAGTGAAAAAAAAGGATATGGAAAATATGTAGTGGTCGAGCATGGAAATGGCTTTCAAACGCTGTATGGCCATATGAACAGCTTCCTAGTGAAAGAAAAACAACGCGTGACGCGAGGCCAACAAATTGGTACGGTTGGCAATACAGGCGACTCAACGGCTCCACACCTACATTATACGGTTTACTACAACAGCAATCCGGTGAATCCGGTTGACTATTTTGTAGGTGAATTAACACCTGCAGAGTACGAAGCTGTACGAAAACAAGCTGCCAATCAAAACCAAGCACTCTGTTCCAACTTTTAGACAATGAAAAAAAACGCGCCAAGCGCTTAATGATGTGGATAAAAAATATTTTACCATTCGTGAGGTAGCACAACGCTTTGCCGTAGCTCCTTCCTTGATTCGCTTTTGGGAAAAAGCTTTCCAAGATAATCTAAAACCCCATAAAACAAAAAAAGGGGTTCGGCGGTATACACAAGCAGACATCCATCAGCTGGGTTATATTTACAAGTTAGTCAAAGAAAAAGGTTACAGCTTAGAAGGCGCACGTAAAGTTATACAAAAACATAGTATGGCCACCGCCCTATCTCCGTCAGAGGTAATACAACGGTTGCAAGCCTTGCGCTCTTTTCTAATAACGTTGAAAAAGAATGGTACCCAACCGGAATAAAGTTACGCGGGGCTTAGCTTGATCCGTTGGCCCCATGCACAGACCATAGTTTGCCCTTTGTCTCAACGTCTTTATACTTACCTGTATGTCCAAAACATATGAAACAAAATAAGCCCACTGCTTCTGTATTTGATACCAATTCCATACAGATTGCTAGCTTAGAAAACAATAAAAAGATTTTTTTTGCTTCAGACATCCATTTTCCCCTGCATGGCAATGGTAGTGTGGTGAACGATGCCCATCGAGAAGAAAAGATTCTAGCTTGGCTTGATTGCATCAAACCAGCAGCACAAGCTTTGTTCTTATTGGGAGATGTGTTTGATTTCTGGTTTGAATACCAATACCTTGTTCCAAAAGGGGCCCTGCGATTCCAGGCAAAGCTCTTGGAATTTTACCAAGCCAAGATTCCTGTATATTTCTTTTTAGGCAATCATGATATTTGGGCTTTAAATTACTTTACAACCTTTTTTGGTCTACACGTATTTAGAAAGCCAGCATCTATTTCCATTTGCAACCAGCGTTTTTTAGTTGGACATGGCGATAACCTAAATCCTACTAAAAGATATGCTGTTTGGCTCCGATTGTACAGCAATCCCTTCCTTCAATCCATGGTACGACTTATACCAGCCGATTGGCTATATCGATTGGTGCACAGCCATCTAAGAAGAAAAGCAGCACGTGTCAAAACAAAGTCTTTGTCTTTAGAACCAGAAGATCCTATATTTCTTTGCTGCAAAGAAACAATAGAACCTTTTTTTCCTCACAATTTTTATATATTTGGCCATACACATATGCCATGTATGCAAAAGATTAGCCATTCAAGTCAGTATTGCAATACGGGAGATTGGGTTTCCCACAGTACATATGCTTACTTCGATGGCTCTACACTAGAATTGCTTGCATTTTAACCTGTCTCATGTAGGCATCTAGGCCGTTGTAAGTTGTATCGGACCTATATTAAATACCCAATATAATTGTGGTGCAGCAGCAACGTAAGGTACATTCCGAAACGGACATATGGGTTGTGTTAAAGACCATACAGTACCCTTGACTGGTTGTGTCACGACAAAGAAATACATTAGACCTGTTGCGTAAGTCATTTTACTCATACATACATAGGTTTATGGAAAATTTGGAAAATACCTGAAAATATGGCTTCCTATAAGGACTTCTAACAGGAGATCTTAGATCAAGTGATATCTGGAGACCCCCAATTTTAACATCGACTATTTTTTAGGACTTACGCAACAGCTCTATTAGAGCACTTGCAGCATGCAATGCGGTTTGAGACCTGTTTGGAAATAGCGCAACCGAGTTGCCACAGCATACTGGTCGTATCAAGGACACACAGACAGATAATGAAACCAAAAGGGACAGTCAGGACAAGTTGTGAGAGCATGCTATTACCTTAAAACTATTTAGATAGATACAAAATATGGGATTTCGAAGTTTTTTTTATAAAGATATTGCCGTTGATTTAGGAACTGCCAATACGTTAATCATACAAGAAGACAAAATTATTTTAGACGAACCTTCTATCATTGCAATAGACCGGAATACCAATAAAATGATAGCGGTAGGCAAAGCGGCGATGCAGATGCATGAAAAAACGCACGACAATATAAAAACCATCCGTCCGCTTAAAGATGGCGTTATTGCCGATTTCCATGCAGCAGAAATGATGATCCAAGGGATGATCAAAATGCTGAACAAAACAAAAATTCCTTTCTTTGGCTCATTGTTCAATAAAATTGTAGTATGCATCCCTTCTGGTACTACCGATGTAGAAAAGAGGGCCGTGCGTGATTCTGCTTCTTATACAGGAGCAAAAGAGGTCTACATGATTTATGAACCTATTGCTGCAGCCATAGGCATAGGGATGAATATTTCGGATCCAGTAGGATGTATGATTGTTGACATCGGAGGGGGAACAACAGAAATAGCTGTTATTGCTTTAGCTGGGATTGCATGCGACCAATCGGTCAAGATAGCAGGAAATTCTTTTAATAAAGATATTCTGGATTATATGCGCAAGCAGCACAACTTGCTTATTGGAGAACGTACAGCAGAACAAATTAAAATAGCAATAGGAGCCGTTTGGACCGATCTATCCGAACCTCCAGCAGATTACGAAGTGCATGGCAAGGACATTATGACCGGTATCCCTAAAATTAAAACCGTCAACTACAAAGAAATCGCAAATGCATTGGAAGAATCTGCTGTTAAAATTGACAATGCAGTACTAAAGGCTCTAGAAATGGCACCTCCGGAATTGGCTTCGGATATTTATAGAAATGGCATTCATTTAACAGGAGGAGGGGCACTCTTACGAGGGTTGGACAAACGATTGAGTTTCCTTACCAAATTGGCTGTGCAAGTTGCAGGAGAACCGCTACAAGCTGTAGTACGTGGAACGGGGATTGCTTTGAAAAACATAGAAGCCTACCAAGCCGTGCTGATGCATTAGACCTGGAAAGTAGGAACAGGGCTTATCATAGAATGACCATAGCTGTTCGAGGAGAAAATAAACCTCTTACAGCACCGCATTTATGCTGAGGAACTTGTAGGAAACAAGGAGCATAAAACCGCAGCATACATAAGAGCTGTTGCGTAAGTCTTAAAAAATAGTCGATGTTAAAATTGGGGGTTTCCAGATATCACTTGATCTAAGATCTCCTGTTAGAAGTCCTTATATGAAGCCATATTTTCAGGTATTTTCTAAACCTTCCATAAACCTATATATTTATGAGTAAAATGACTTACGCAACAGGTCTACTTACGCAACAGGTCTATTATTACTTGTTGAATGGTTGACTTTTCATCTTTTAAACGATCGTCGTTTACACGGGCTTTAACGGGCAACAAACTGTGCGGTTTTCACCTGAAAGATCGGAGGGCTGAACATTCGGGACGGTATCTATTACCGGAACATCGATTCATGTGCCATACTAGTCAGTAGGCGGGAAGAGTTTGACCATGATTTTTCAAAAGCGAAGATGGGTATCCAGCAATTCATCGTAGATGATGCATCGATGATGCATCGGGCCGGTTTGTATCCGCTTCAAGCCCTAGGGGAGCGTCTGGATCAACTTAGCCCGCCTTTTATTTTCCGCATAAGCGTGTGCTTCAACCGGTCTAATACATCAGGAGTGCGCTCGGAAGGACTCGAACCCTCAACCTTCGGAGCCGAAATCCGACGTTCTATCCGATTGAACTACGAGCGCAAATAGGAGGGATCCATTCACCTGCTGTTTAACAGGTAATTAAATTTACGAAATTTTATGCATAAAAACTGAATGAAACGGATATCCCGCATTAAAAAAACAGCCAATTAACTGAACCGATCTTTTGTGTGGGATACCTCAAAGACGCAGATTGCAGTATGGTCTTTAAAAATACGGAACAGCAAGGTTTGAGCTGTAGGGAAGTACCATCCCACGTCCCTTGATGCTGCTGGAGAAGCCTCTACTGCATGGATGCAGCCTGCGTAGGAGACCGCTGGTAAAAAACAAAACAACCCGCTTCTTTGATGCGCACAACATCTGTATATGGATCAAAAAGCCTTTCATCGCTTTTGTACGCAATAAAAAAACAAGGCTTGTCAATCGCCCCTGTCAGGAGCCATCTGGTATCCTTTTCTTTTAAGCAGGTTGCTGCTGTTCTATGGGTATAAAAAAGAGGAGCGGCTGCTTTGAACCCAATGGTTGTGAGGTAGACATCCCTATGGCGCAATGCTTTGCAGAAATTGACCATCTCTTTTTGGGCATATTGTTGGATTTTTGGTCCCACTTGCAGCAAAAACAAGGTCAACGCAGCTGCTTGTATACCCATAGAAGTCCACACAAAAGCCAGCCAATATTTTCGGACAAAGAGGGTAAAACATATGCCTAAACCGGCTAGGTATACCATACCTGGTATGCCATCCCAATAGGTCCATGAGATGGGCAATGCCAGTGCATGCGCTATATTTTCATGCTTCACGCAGCCGATCCATAGTTCTTTATGGTGCATGATCCAAGGAAAAAGCAGGAAAAAACTGCCCACAACTAGTCCACAAAACAGCCAACAAAATCGTATGAATGAATTGATTTTCAAATTATCATCTATTACTCCTTGCAACAAACGAGCGGCAAAAAAAGTAATGGGGAAATAGGCCATTGAACTATAGTGCACAATCTTTGTACCCACAGCTGTAAAAAGGACCAATACCACACAAAACAATGCTTGCATGGCAGCAACAAAATAGCTACTGGGTCTCCAGCTGTTTTGGATACAGTAGGCAAGCGCAAAGAGCGAACTAGGAAAGCAACCCCAAAACAAGACAACGCAGTGATAGTACCAGGGATGCGTATGTGTATCGGTAAAAGAGGTGTAAAGTACCAGGTGGTATTCCAAAAATTTATGCACAAACGTCCATCCATGCTGTTTGATTTCGGGAAATAGCCATAAAGAGGCAACCAAGCAAGCACATAAGCTACTTCCGAGTAGTGGTTTGATCTGTAGTGGATAGCGGGCCAAGCTATTTGCCAGTAGCATGGATGCGCAAGGAATGACCAAGCCCATAGGTCCTTTGGTCAACAATGCCAAACCCATACATACACCGGCTCCCAAGCAAGGAATGAGCGGGGATCCACTGCTGGAACGTGCTAAAAACCAAATGGAACAGAGCAAAAAGTAATTAAACCAAGGATCAATGATACCCGACTTAACATAAAAATGGGGTAGAAATGCACCAAAATGCAAGAACATCCATAAGATACCAAAGTTTTTGTTGGCGTATCTTTTACCCATACCATATAGGGTTAGAAGTGTCAGGAGACCACCAATCAGGTTGGGGAAACGTGCTCCCCATGCATTGATTCCCCACACGTGCATGCTTGCTGCTTGCATCCAAAAAAAAAGAGGGGGTTTTTCGTAAAGAGGTTCAAATTGAAATCGAACTTGAGCATACGTTCCGCTAACCATCATTTCGCGGGTGATTTCAGCAAAATAAAGCTCGTCTAAGTCAAATAGGTCTACAGCAGTCAGTCCTATGGAAAACAACGTTCCAAACAGTACAAGCCAATAACCAACCCATATATGCTTAGGCAGTTGCATGCTTCCATATCTTTCGAATGCAACCATAGATGGACCAATCCAACAAGGGATGCTGAAAGGAATGCACCATACGATACACCAACAAAGAGGAACCTACACCAATACACGCCCCTACATAGATGTCCCTATAAAAATGTTGGCAGAGATACACTCTAGAATAGGAGACCAGACATGCAAACAGGCAAAGCGCGCACGCATGCCAACCCTTTTTTTGTTTTGAAAGCAGTTGTACAACGGTTGCCATCGTAAAAATAGTTCCGGCATGGCCAGATGGGAGGCTAAGGTTGGTCAACAGTTTTATACCGTCCACTACATGCATGGACTCCATAGCAACCAATGCACTGGGTCTTAGGCTATCGGCAAAAACAACCCGTTTCAATACTTGTACCACCAAAGACATACAGACAAAACTGCCTCCAAAAATCAAGAGATTTTTGCAACGTACCCGCAGCAGTGCGAGTAGGCATAGGATGCATTCATAAAAAAGGCCATTCCCTATCGCGCTGAGATAAGGAGCCATACCATCTGCTATGGGATGATGCCATTGCTTGATAAAGCTAAAAAAGGTAACTGAATCAAAGAAAAAAAAAGGCAATAGCCCAACCAAAAACAAAAAAAAGAATAGGCTCAAAAAGAACCTATTCTCCTTCCAAATCGTTTCATCAATTGGTTTCTGGTAGGCATGTGTCTTACTGGGCCGCAGATACACCACACTGGCCACAAAAAGTACACATAGGATTTGAGTCCATTTTTTCATTGAAATCATTTAACATGAGTTTGGGAACCAATAGAGCTTTTCTTTCGTTCTCTGTATGGGCTCGTTGTTTTTTGATTCAAAAAAGAAAGTCTGTTTGAACAGATTGAGTGTAGGGAGTTACCCCCTTGTACCTGTCTCAGTTTGACTAACTGCTCATAGAAACCAAGAATTCTTCGTTGTTACGCGTGCCACGCATTCTTTTCAACAAGAACTCCATTGCTTCGGTAGAACTCATATCTGCCATCAGGTTGCGCAAGATCCAAATACGAGACAATTCTTCTTTTCCAATCAATAGTTCTTCGCGTCGTGTACCAGAAGAAGGCACATCAATCGCTGGGTACATGCGTTTATTGGCTAATTTTCGGTCTAGCTGAAGTTCCATATTGCCTGTACCTTTAAATTCTTCAAAAATCACTTCATCCATTTTGGAACCGGTATCAATCAGGGCTGTGGCTAAGATCGTGAGCGATCCACCATTTTCTACATTCCGTGCAGCCCCAAAGAAACGTTGCGGTTTGTGCAAGGCATTGGCATCAATACCACCAGAAAGTATCTTACCAGACGAAGGGCTTACTGTATTGTGCGCGCGGGCCAATCGCGTAATCGAATCCAATAAAATAACCACATCGCGCCCACATTCTACCATTCGTTTGGCCTTTTCTAGCACAATATTGGAAACCTTTACATGCCGTTCGGCCTGCTCATCAAAAGTAGACGCGATCACTTCTGCCTTTACGTTGCGTGCCATATCGGTTACCTCTTCTGGACGTTCTCCGATTAACAAGATAATCAAGTACACTTCTGGATGGTTGTTGGCAATTGCATTGGCAATTTCTTTGAGCAATACCGTTTTACCAGTCTTTGGTTGGGCCACGATCATGCCTCTTTGTCCTTTTCCAATAGGAGAAAATAAGTCCATAATTCGTGTAGAGTATTGCGTAGCGCCATTGGAAATGTTTAACTTTTGATGGGGAAAAAGAGGTGTAAGGTGTTCGAATGGAACGCGGTTTCGACCTTCTTCTGTCGTCACTCCATTCATATAACTTACCTTTAAAAGTGCAAAGTATTTTTCCCCTTCTTTAGGTGGTCGAATTTTTCCACGGATCGTATCGCCTGTTTTTAAGTTAAACAACTTAATCTGCGATGGAGATACGTACACGTCATCGGGACTAGCCAAGTAATGATAGTCCGATGAACGCAAAAACCCATAGCCATCTTGCATGATTTCCAGCACACCTTCTCCCTCAACCGTGGTATCCAACGTTGTAAGAGGCATGGCTTCTTTCTTATAGTTTCCATTTTTATCAGCAGATGCATAGGTTGCCTTTGCTTCTCGAATGGTAGTTGCCACCGATGGCATGCGTTCCATTGCACCTATTTTTTCTGGTTCTGTTGGTTTTTCCACCAACACATCCTCTTCCTGCTGGATTCCCGTTGGAGGCACTGTTTCCGTACCAACGGTTTCTATCGGCTTTGAACGAACCTGGCTTCTTCTCACCGTACCAACCACACTGTTTTCCTTTGTAGCCAAAGTTGCCCCCGATGCTTCGTTGTTCTTTTTTGGTGCAACTTCTTCCAGCGGGGTAATGGCTTGCTGGTCCAATATTTTATAAATCAGTTCTTCTTTCGAAAGTGTTCGATAATGTTTGACCTTAAATTTCTCGGCTATTTCGCGTAACTCAGAAATAAGTTTTTGATTGAGTCCTCCAATGTTGTACATGATGAAATGAATATATGTGTAATTTAATTATTGTGTTTCACGCAGAGAGCAAAACCTGTTTGCATAAAATGAAACAGTAGCGTGTTTATATCATGAGGCCATTTTAACCAAACCCACTCAGGGGTCCATTTTGGCGTTATTTCCCTACAAAAATCCACACCTATGCTTATGTCGTGTTTTGTTGTATAGAAATGCCTGAAATTGAACAAATACAACCTTGAATTCAAATGGCCTCAAACCAAGTATATCCAAGGATATTCTATCGCACGGAGCCTGTATAGCAACCAAACAAATGTACCCTTACTGTTTTGCATTGGGAACCCAGCATACATTGATACATGATAAGACCCGTTAGGAACGAGAATGGATGCAACTTAAATAACGTGAACTCGGGATTAGAAATTTTAGTTACCTGGGAATCAAAAAATTTTAATGCATACAAACATCCTAATATGCTATGCAAAGAGCGCATATGGTTTATGGATTTGTAAGTCAAAAAAACATTTGATCTATTTTAATCCTGAACGTACGTTAAGAGGTTGTTACAATGAAACTCTCTAGGATCCACTTTGGCGTTATTTCCGTATGCAAATGCCACATATACCTACGTGTATTGCGGTTTTTTGTGCTGAAATGTTACACTGGAACAGATACAATGCTTTGTTGCAACGGTCTCTTTAAACAGCCAACAAAAGCAGGTCATACGACCATTAACACCCTGAACCAATTGTCCCCTCCACCAGCAATACATTGGATATGTATTTTGTATTTGGAAACGGTTTTGAAACATGAAACAGGTGTGTTTCACACGCCCTTATGGAACAAATCTACCATCATAATTTAAAAAAATCAAATTTTCTAGGTTTTTCTTTCAAAAAAGAATGAATTCACTAAAAGTGCGTAACTTGTACAATCGAAATATGACCCAATACCTTTAACTAAAATGATTGATTTACAAAAAATTAGAAAATACAAAGACACCGTTATAGAACGTTTACAAAAAAGAGGTGTTCCCAATATAAAAGAACAGATCGAAGCGTTATGTGCACTAGATGTTGCCAAACGGCTTACACAAACACAACTAGATACAGCTACCGCTGCTTTAAACAAACGAAGCAAAGCAATCGGCGAAGCCCTCCAAAACCAGCAAGCAACGGAACAAATCCATACAGAAAAACAGGCCATCCATGCGTTAAAAGAAGAGATCAAAGTGCTTGCACACCAATACAAAGCATATGAGTCGGAGTTGCTGGAAAAGCTATACCAACTGCCCAACATACCGCACGAGGCTGTACCGATAGGTACCCATGCAGCAGACAATGAAACGGTGTATCAGTCTCCTACACTGCCTTTGCCTCCTTCAGACGCGTTGGCTCATTGGGACTTAATCAAAAAATACGATTTAATTGACTTTGAATGGGGGAACAAGATTACGGGAGCTGGTTTTCCCGTTTACAAAGGCAAAGGAGCTAAGTTGCAACGCGCTTTGATCCATTTTTTTTTAGAAAAAGCAACTGAAGCAGGGTATCTAGAAATCCAACCGCCTATTTTAGTCCATGAAATATCTGCTTATGCAACGGGACAACTGCCTGATAAAGAAGGTCAAATGTATGCCTTGGCTACAGGAGGGTTGTATTTAATTCCTACAGCCGAAGTACCCCTTACCAACCTATATCGAAATTGTATTGTATCTGAAGAAGATTTGCCCATTAAATTGGCAGGCTACACTCCCTGCTTTAGACGAGAAGCAGGTTCTTGGGGAGCCGATGTAAGAGGCCTCAATAGGCTGCATCAATTTGATAAAGTGGAACTGGTACAGATTTGTCATCCTACCGATTCCTATCGACAATTGGAGGAAATGGTTGCGCATGTACAAGACTTATTAACGCAGTTGGAGCTTCCCTACCGGATTTTGAAACTCTGTACAGGCGATTTGGGGTTCTGTGCAGCTATGACGTATGATTTAGAGGTGTTTTCAGTAGCCCAAAACAAATGGCTAGAGGTAAGTTCTGTAAGCAACTTCGAGACTTTTCAATCCAATAGGTTGGCTCTGCGGTACAAAGACAAGGACAAAAAAAGTCATCTGCTGCATACGCTAAATGGTAGTGCCTTGGCTTTGCCCCGTGTATTGGCTGCTTTGTTAGAGCTCAACCAAACGAAAGAAGGTATTGTTGTTCCCAAGGTATTGCAACCTTATACCGGGTTTTCTATCCTTTGAAACGGATGAAGTATATACTCGATTGAATTCAAGATACCGAATTCGTTATACGATCTCGCACCTAGTTCACCTGCCCTCGCCGGGCGGGCGTTCCTTTTTGGCATGGATCAAAAAAGTAACCAAAAAGCAATTATGTTGATTAACTCGTCCGAACAAACAGACCATATTTTCCCCGTTACTTTTTTTGATAAAAAAGCGATCAACCGAGAAAAACGAAGGTTTCTAGCTCAGAAAAGTTAGCAAAAATTAA